>NZ_JBFUGN010000096.1:0-11839 GCF_056402895.1 Rhizobacter sp. P3_B12
GGGCCTGCCACTGTAGAGCCACCGAAACGTCGCGGCCTGCTGATCGCGGGCATCGCCGGTGTGGCCGTGCTGGCGATCGCGGCGGTGTTCGCGATGAAGGGGCGTGGCCAACCCGAGGTGCTGCCGGCGCTGGTCGAGCCGTCGGCCGCGCCGGTGGCGGCGATCGAGTTGCCGGCGTCCGCGCCGGTGGCCCCGGTGGTCGAGCCGGATGCTGTCGCGACACTGCCCGCGGCGATCGATGCCGCCGCGTCCGCGCCGGGCGGTTCACAGCAGACTGAAGTCAACGCCGCCGTTGCGCCGGCAAAGCGCCGCCCCGAACCGAAGGCTGCCGCGTCACCCGCGGAGCAAGCCGTGYAGCCGGCCGCCACCACGGCACCGGCTGCTGCGGCACCCGCGCCGGCTGACCTGGCCGCCGGCCCGAAGACGCCCGGCGAAGCCTGCGGCGCGCGCAAGTTCCTCGCACGCCTGACCTGCATCCTGCGCGAATGCGAGAGCAACCCGGCGTTCCACGACCACCCGCATTGCGTGCGGGCGAGGGAGCTCGAGGACGAGCGCAAGCGCAAGGAAATGAACGGCGGTTAGCTGGGGGCTGGCATGGGCGCGCGCCTTCAAGCGCCAATGCCCGAACGAAGCACTAGTGCAACGCCGACAGGAACTGCTTCAACTCCGCCGTCTGCGGCGCGCCGAACACCTGCTCCGGCGGCCCGACCTCGTGGATGCGCCCGGCATGCATGAAGACCACGCGGTCGGCCACCTTGCGCGCGAAGTTCATCTCGTGCGTCACCATCAGCAGCGTCATGCCCTCGTCGGCCAGCGTCTCCACCACGCGCAGCACCTCGCCGACCAGCTCGGGGTCGAGCGCCGACGTGATCTCGTCGCACAGCAGCACCGCCGGCTCCATCGCCAGCGCCCGCGCGATCGCGACGCGCTGCTGCTGCCCGCCCGACAGCTGCTCCGGCTGCGCATCGAACTTCTCGGCCAGCCCGACGCGCTCGAGCAGCTTGCGCGCCTGCGCGGTGCAATCCGGGTTCGCCTTCTTCTTGACCAGCGTCGGCGCCAGCATCACGTTGCGGCCCACGCTCAAGTGCGGGAACAGGTTGAAGCCCTGGAAGATCATGCCCACGCGCTGGCGCAGCGCACGCATCGCCGCCGCATTGCCGTACAGCAGCGGCTGGCCGTCGACCGTCAGCGTGCCCTCCTGGAACTGCTCCAGCCCGTTCACGCAGCGCAGCAGCGTGCTCTTGCCCGAGCCGCTCTTGCCGATGATCGCGATCACCTCGCCGCGCGTCACCGACAGGTCGATGCCCTTCAGCACCTCGTTCGTGCCGAAGCGCTTGCGCAGCCCGGTGATCTGGACGATGTCCGCCGAGGCGGTGTCAGGCGTGACCATGCAGTTTTCTCTCCAGCGAACGGGCCCACAGGGACACCGGGAAACACAGCGCGAAATACAGCAGCGCGACGCAGGCGAACACGGTGAACGGGCGGAACGTCGCATTGGCGATCGTCGAGCCGGTCTTGGTCAGCTCGGCGAAGCCGATCACCGATGCGAGTGCGGTGCCCTTGATGATCTGCACCGCGAAGCCCACCGTCGGCGGCACCGCGACGCGCAGCGCCTGCGGGCCGATCACGTGGCGCAGCTGCTCGCCCAGGTTCATCGCGAGCGCGGTCGACGCCTCCCACTGGCCCTTGGGCACCGCGTTGACGCAGCCGCGCCAGATCTCGGTGAAGAACGCGCTGCTGTAAAGCGTCAGCGCGATCGCCGCGGCGGTCCAGTTCGACAGCGACAGCCCGAGCCCCGACAGCCCGAAGAACAGGAAGAACAGCTGCATCAGCAGCGGCGTGCCCTGGAACAGCTGCACGTAGCCGGCCACCAGGCGCTCTGCACCGGGCAGCTTCGCGAGCCGCGCCACCAGCAGCGCCAGCCCGACGATCGCGCCGCCGATGAAGGCGACCAGCGACAGCGCCACCGTCCAGCGCAGCGCGAGCAGCAGGTTGCGCAGGATCTCCCACAGCGTGAAGTCGACCATCGGGCTACTTTCCGAAGATGAAGCGCGGGCCGGCCCAGTTCAGCAGGCGGCGCAGCGCGATCGACAGCACCAGGTAGATCGCGGTGCCGATGATGAAGGCCTCGAACGCCCGGAAGTTGCGCCCCTGGATCAGGTTCACCGCATGCGAGAGCTCGGCCGTCGCGATCTGCCCGCACACCGCCGAGCCCAGCATCACGATCACGATCTGGCTCACCATCGCCGGCCACACGCGCTTCAGCGCCGGCGGCAGCACGACGCGCGTGAACACCTGCATCTCGCTGAGCGCCAGGCTGCGCGCCGCCTCGATCTGGCCGCGCGGCGTGGTGGCGATGCCGGCCCGCACGATCTCGGCCGCGTAGGCGCCGAGGTTGATCACCATCGCGAGCACCGAGGCACCCTCGGGCGACAGCCGCACGCCCAGGCTCGGCAGCCCGAAGAACAGGAAGAACAGCTGCACGATGAACGGCGTGTTGCGGATCAGCTCCACATACGCACCGGCGACGAAGCGCAGCCACGCCGGGCCGTGCAGCCGCGCCCATGCGCAGGCCACGCCGAGCGCCAGGCCGAACACCGCCGACACGCCGGTGAGCGCGAGCGTGATGCCCGCGCCCTTGGCCATCAGCGGCCACTCGGCCAGCACGGCCGGGAAGTCGAGGCTGATCATCGCGAGGGCCGCTCAGCCAAGGCTCATTGAGGAAGATCGCCGGCCGGGCGGCCGAGCCACTTCACCGCCATCTTGTCGAGCTCGCCGCTCTTCTTCGCATCGGCAATGATCTCGTTCACCTTGGCGCGCAGCTTGTCCTCACCCTTGGCAACGCCGATGAAGTTCGGCGAATCCTTCAGCAGCAGCTTGAACTCGGTGCCCAGCTGCGGGTTCTTCGCCATCATCGCGCCGGCCACCGAGGCGCCGGTGGCGATCAGCTGGGTCTGGCCCGACACGTAGGCCGAGACGGTCACGTTGTTGTCCTCGAAGCGCTTCACGTCCAGGCCCGAGGGCGCGATCTTGCCGAGCTCCTGGTCCTCCATCGCGCCGCGCGTCACGCCGATGCYCTTGCCGGCGAGATCGGCCGGCGTCTTCACGGCCAGCGTCTTCGGGCCGAACACCGCCTGGAAGAACGGCGAGTACGCGGCGGTGAAGTCGATCACCTTCTCGCGGTCCGGGTTCTTGCCGAGCGTCGAGATCACCAGGTCGGCCTTCTTCGTCTGCAGGTAGGGGATGCGGTTCGCGCTCGTCACCGGCACCAGCTCGACCTTCACGCCCAGCTTCGCGGCGATCAGCGTCGCCATGTCGACATCCAGCCCCTGCGGCTTCAGGTCGGTGCCGACGAAGCCGTACGGCGGGTAGTCGGTCGGGATCGCGATCGTGATCAGCTTCTTCGCCAGCACGTCGTCGAGCGCGGTCTGCGCCTGTGCGACGGACGCCGCGAACAGCAGCGGGGCAGCGGCCAGCAGGCCGAGGGCTTTCAGGAAAGAGCGGTGGCTCATCGTCAGTACTCCGGGGTGGACGAGGAAGGGGTCGCGGGCCTTGTATGCAAGGGCTGTGCCTTCCCTTTGCCAGCCCCCACTGGCGACAGCGCAGTGCGCAGCGAGGCCAGCGGGTCGACGGCCAGGCTCGGGTCCAGGTGCGCGGCCACGCTGTCGATGTGGTGCAGCATCAGGGCGGCTGCYGCCGCGGCGTCGCCGCGTTCGAGCGCGGCGACGATCTCGGCGTGCTCGGCGCACGACTGCGCGGCCTCGTGCTTCGACTGGTACAGCACCGCGATCAGCGTGGTGCGGGCGGTCAGGTCGCGCAGGATGTCGGCCAGCGTGCCGTTGCCGGCGCACTCGGCCAGGCAGACGTGGAAGTCACCGAGCAGGAAGCTGCGCTCGCCGGCATCGGCCGCTGCCACCGCGGCCTGCTCCTGCGCCACGTGCTCGCGCAGGCGCCGCAGCGGAACGCCGGCCAGCGGCGCGTCCAGCGACTGCAGCAGCCCGGTCTCGATCAGGCGCCGCGCGGCGAAGGCCTCGCGGGCGTCCTCGGGCGAGGGCTGCACGACGAACCAGCCGCGCCGCGAGTTGACCTCGACCATGCCGCGTGCCGCCAGCCGCGCGAGCGCCTCTCGCACGATGGTGCGGCTGACGTTGAACAGGTCGGCGAGCTGCTGCTCGCCCAGGCGGGCGCCGGGCGCGAGCTTGCGGGCGAGGATCGCGTCGACGATGCGGTCGGCGATCTGGTGGGGCTTGGGGCGGAGGGCAGGCACCAACAGGAGGCATGGATTGGTTGCATACAAGCAGGCTCACCAAAATGAGGCGTTCCGGCATCCGGGCAGCACCGTGAGAGGGTGCTGCGGGCTTGTATGCAAGCACCGGGCCTGCGCCGGCTCAGGCGGTGCGTTCGCGAACGCGCAACAGGGTCTGCTGCAGCAGGCGTGCATCGGCGCTGGCGCGGTGCCGCGTCAGCTGCAGCTCGTTGCTGACGGCCTGCCGGGTCTCGGACCAGTGGCGCGCCTGGGCCTCGGTCAGCAGCGCGCGCAGGTTGTCGAGCCGGAAGCTGGGCACCAGGCCGGCTTCTTCATACAGCGCGCCGAGCCAGGGGTAGTCGTGCGCCCAGCCATCGCTGTAGAGCGTCTGGCCGTGCAACTGGTCGTTCAGCCAGCGCGCGACCTCGGTCACCGGGCGGCCGTGCACCAGCAGCGTCTCGCGGTGGATGTGGTGCACCTGCTCGGCGGCCGAATCCCAATGCGTCCAGTGGCCAGCCGGCCGGATCAGGCGGCAGGACGCGCTGCCATCGGGCAGCACGAAGCCGACCTCGATCGGATAGCTGTCGCGGCCGAAGCCCGAGGCCTCGATGTCGAGGATGGCCGGCGCGGCGTCGAAGCGGGCGGTGACGAGGGGCTGCACGAGGGCCATGCGGCAGCTTAGGCAAACGGCGCGCCGGCCGGTCTGCGGAGAAGCCCGCGGTTCGGATGCCTTTCAGCCCGGCGCGTGCCGCGAATCGGCGTAGTGCAGGCGGCGGCGGGTGGCCGGCGCGGGGCCGCAAACCGAAACGAACGCGGCCGACAGCATGAAGCCGATCAGCAACAGCTGCAGCAGCAGCCAGTTGATGACGAGGAAGGTCAGCAGGCCGCTCGCCGTCTGGGTCGCCGCGCCCGGGACCACCGAGCCGAGCAGGAGGCAGCTGATGGCGATCAGTGCCACCGCGCCGACCGTCATGGCGATTCCGCGTGGGTGCAGCCCGAGCCGCTCGCCGTGAGGGGCCCAGGGCTGCAGCGTCTCGAGCAGCCGCCCGCGCAGCGCCAGCCGATGGAGCCCGACCACCTGCAACGGCAGCATCGCAAGGGACAGGATCCAGAACAGCAGCACGGCCTCCTGGGCGCGCCCGGCAGGGCCGAGGTCGCCGGGCAGCCTCAGCACGATCGGCAGGGTGCCGATCCCGAAGTGGTGTGTCGCGATGCAGTTGAAGGCGGTGCCGAGCAGCAGGCCGATCGGTGCCACCAGGGTGCGTGTCCGCTGCAGGTGGCAGGTTGCCAGACGGGTCGCGGCCTGGACCGGGGGCAGCAGGTGGGCTTGATTCATGTTGTCTCCTTGAACTTCGCGGGCCCGCGGTCGGCCGCTTGGGAAGATTAAGAGCGCGTCGGCAAATCGGTTCACGCCGGGCCATACAAGTTGTTCATCCCGGCTTCTGCGAAATGCATGGCCTGCGCGATGCCTGCGTGATAGGTGCCGAGGGCCCGGGGTCACGAAGCTGCCACACGGGCACCGCAGACTGCGCGCTTTTCAAGCATCACCGAGGATGGATCGAATGGACCGCCGGATCTTCTTGTCGAATGCCCTGCTGTTGGCGGGTGGAGGTGCCGTGCCGGCGTGGTCGCAGGCCCAGACGGCGCCTGCCGTGGTCACGCGCGATGCGATGCGCCCGCAGTTTCCGTCCGGCGTGCAGTCGGGCGATGCACGGGCCGACAGCGCGATCGTCTGGACGCGCAGCGACCGGCCGGCCCGCATGTGGGTCGAGTGGTCGAGCACCGCGAGCTTCGCGAACCTGAACCGCGTGCGCGGGCCCCACCTGCTGGAAGACTCCGATTTCACCGGCCGCCTCGACCTGAGCGGCCTGCCGGCCGGCCAGGAGGTGTTCTACCGCGTCGTGCTGCAGGACCTGCACAACGAGCGCGTGCTGTCCGAGCCGATGCCGGGCCACCTGCGGCTGCCGGCCGCCCCGGGCGGCAAGCCGCTGCGCGACGTGCGCTTCGCGTGGAGCGGCGACACGGCAGGGCAGGGCTTCGGCATCAACGAGGCCTGGGGCGGCATGAAGATCTACGAGCAGATCCGCCGCGTGAACCCGGACTTCTTCCTGCACAGCGGCGACACCATCTATGCCGACGGGCCGATCCCGGCGCAGGTGAAGCTGCCCGACGGCTCGACCTGGAACAACCTGGTCACCGAGGAAGTCAGCAAGGTCGCCGAGACGCTGAACGAATACCGCGGGCGCTACCGCTACAACCTGCTGGACGCGAACATCCGCCGCCTGTCGGCCGAGGTGCCGCAGATCTGGCAGTGGGACGACCACGAGGTCAGCAACAACTGGTCGGATTCGAAGGACGTGTCGGGCGACGCGCGCTACACCGAGAAGAACGTGCCGCTGCTGGTGGCGCGCGCGAGCCGTGCCTTCCTCGAGTACGCGCCGCTGCGTCGCGGCCCGGATGCCGAGAGCGAGCGCGTGTACCGCCACCTGCCGCAGGGGCCGCTGCTCGACGTGTTCGTCGTCGACATGCGCAGCTACCGCGGCGCCAACAGCGCCAACCTGCAGACCGAGGAAGCGCCGGACAGCGCCTTCATGGGCCGCCCGCAGATCGCGTGGCTGCTCGACGGGCTGAAGCGCTCGAAGGCGACCTGGAAGGTGATCGCCGCCGACATGCCGATCGGCGTGCAGGTGCCCGACGGCAAGGATGCGCAGGGCCGTGACAAGTGGGAGGCGATCGCCAACGGCGACGATGGCGTGCCGCTCGGCCGCGAGCTCGAGATCGCGCGGCTGCTGCGCGAGATCAAGCGGGCCAACATCAAGAACATCGTCTGGCTGACCGCCGACGTGCACTACACGGCGGCCAATTTCTACGACCCGCGCAAGGCGAAGTTCAGCGATTTCCTGCCATTCTGGGAGTTCATCTCCGGCCCGCTGAACGCCGGCAGCTTCGGGCCGAACAAGCCCGATGCCACCTTCGGCGTGCAGGTGGTCTACGAGAAGGCGCCACCGTCGCAGAACGTGGCGCCGAGCGAGGGCTACCAGTTCTTCGGGCAGGTCGACATCGACGCGAAGACCAAGGCGTTCACGGTGAACCTGAAGGACTTGACCGGTTCGACGCTGTTCACGAAGACGCTGCCGGCCGCGTGACCTGTAGCCCGGATGCGAATCCGGGACCGGCTTGCACAGGTCTGCGCAAGCAAAGGCGCGGCCGGCGGGCCACAGCCCCCCCGCACGCGCCTTCCGCGCCGACGCCAGTCAGCAGGAACCCGACCTCAGGGCGCCGAGATCTTCACGATCCCACCGCGCCGCAGGATGTACAGCGCCCCGTCGGCACCGGTCAGCATGTCGACCGGGTCGCCGTCGAGCTTCGCGAAGGCATAGGCGGCGTTGCCGTTCACGAGGTCGATGCGGCCCACCGTGTGCGCCACGTAGTCCGCAAAGAAATAGCTGCCGCGGTACATCGCCGGGAAGTTGCCGCCGGCCGGGTAGAAGGTGCCGCCGGCAATGCACTGGCCGACGAAGAAGCCACCCGGGCCGTTGCCCTCGGGGTTGGTCGCGCTGTGCTTGTAGGTGAACAGCGGCCCGGTGAGGCCGGCAGTCACGCGCTCGTTGCCCTCGGAGCCCGGCCAGCCGTAGTTCGCGCCGGCCGTGCCGACGTTGACCTCTTCCCAGGTCACCTCGCCGACATCGTTGATGTGGATGCGGCCGTCCGTCGGGCGCACGGCGAACGTGAACGGGTTGCGCAGGCCGTAGGCCCACACCGCGCCGAAGTCCGCGCCGTTGCTCGCCGCATAGAACGGGTTGTCGGTCGGGATCGTGCCGTCGTCGTTCAGGCGCAGCAGCTTGCCCCACAGCATGGTCTTGTCCTGCGCCGGCGAACCGCGCGCGTTGTCGCCGACGCCGACGTACAGCTTGCCGTCGTTGCCGAAGTGCATCGCGCCGCCGTTGTGGTTGGTCGCGGCCGACAGGGCCGGCAGGTTGAAGATCACGGTCGGATTGCCGGGGGCCGCGACATCGCCGGCGGCGGTGTAGCGCGTGATGCGGTTGTGCGTGCCGTTCTGCGTGGTCGTGTGATAGACGTAGACATAACCGTTGGTCGCGAAATTCGGGTGCAGCGCAACGCCGATCAGCCCGCGCTCGCCCTGCGAATCGACCGTCAGCGTCACGAAGGCCTGCGGCTGCAGCACGCCGTTCTTCACGACGCGCAGCGTGCCGCCCTGCTCGGCGACGAACAGGCGGCCGTCCGGTGCCTGCGCGAACGCGGTCGCGCTGGTCAGGCCGTCGACCCACGACTCGTTCTTCGTGAAGCCCTGCGGCAGCGCGACGTTGCCGCCGAACTTGACGGTGGCGCTGGTCCAGTCGGAGACGTTGCCGGCGGCATCGCGGGCGCGCGCCCGGATCACGTGCTGGCCGCTCGCGTGGTTGGCGGTGACGACGCTCGCGCTGAACGGCGCTGTCGTGTCCTCGGCACCGAGCGCCGCGCCGTCGAACTGGAACTCGACCCCGACGACGCCGACGTTGTCGGTCACGGTGGTGGTGATGTTCAGCGTGCCGGTCAGGTTGGTCGCCAAGTTGGCCGGCGAGGCGATCGCGATGGTCGGCACCTGCGTGTCAGGGCCTTGCGGGGTCGTGACGGTCACGGCGACGGCGGTGCTGGTGGTCGCCGCACCGGTGTTGTCGGTTGCTCGCGCGGTCAGCGAATGCGCGCCTGCCGTGGCGGGCGTCCACGAGAAGGCGAACGGCGCCGCCGTGTCGGTGTTCAGCAGCGTGCCGCCGTCGAGGAACTCGACCTTCGCGACCGTGCCGTCCGGATCGGCCGCGGTGGCCGTCAGCGTCATCGCGGTGCCGACGACGCCGGTGGCGGCGGCCGCGAGCGTCACCGTCGGCGGCTGGTTGGTGGCCGCGCCGAGGTCTTCGAAGGTCGCGGTGTAGGTGGTGTCGGCGGCCGGGGTCGAGATCGTGTGCGTCGCGATGCCGCCGTCGCTCCAGGTCTTGAAGCCGTAGTTGCGGCCGTTCAACACCTGCGCGGCGGCGCCGATGTCGCGCTCGATGCCGACCACGCCGGTGAAGGTGTTGGGCCCGGTCACCGGCTGGCCGTCGATCGTCAGCGCCAGCCCGGTGGGCACGGTCGCGAGCGTGACCTGCGCCTTGCGCGGCTGCACGTCGCGCGTCACCTCGGTGGTGCGTCCGGCCGAATCGGTGGCCTTCAGGTGGAATCGGTACCAGATGTTCGACGAGGTCTCGCCGCGCACCGGAATGGTCACCGTGCCGCTCGCGCCGGTGGTCGCCTGTTGGAACGGATGGTTGTGGGTGTCGTGGTGCAGGTCGGCCCACCAGGTGAGCGAACTCGCGGGCAGCGTGCCGTCTTCCGGATCGTTGGCGCTGCCGGTGAAGGTCAGGGTGTCGCCGGCCGCGAAGGTGGCGCCTGCGGCAGGGCTGTCGATTTGCGCGGCTGGCGGGTTGCCGGCCGGCGGTGGGTTCGCGGGGGTGTCGCCGCCGCTGCCGCCGCATGCGGCGAGCAGCAGGCTGGCGGCCAGGGCGGCCAGCCGGGTCGTGTACAGCAGGGAAGAAGGAAGTGCAGCCATGGGGATCCTCGGGTCGCGTGTGCGTGCTTGCAATGACGTGCTTGTGGCATGGCGCGGGGTGTCCGTCCCGCGCCGGTTTGTGTCACCGCCGCAAGCAATGTCGCGCATTGTGTCCGCCATTCGCCCGCGCTGCAGCGGCGGCGGTGATCGATCGCAAAACGGTATCGGTCGCCCCCTGGCATGCGCTCAGGTCGGCGCAATGCGCACGATGTTGTTGCGCGTCAGCACCAGCAGCGCCCCGTCGGTGGCCACGCGCATGTCGACCGGTTCGCCGACCGTCTTCGCGAAGGCATAGACGGCGTTGCCGTTCGCAAGGTCGACGCGGCTGATCTCGTGCGTCGTGAAATCGGCGAAGAAGTAGTTGCCCTGGAAGCGCGCCGGGAAGAGGGCCGCGAAGCCGCCGCCCACCGGGTAGAACGCGCCACCGGCGATGCACCGGCCGATGATGAAGCCACCGACGGCGCTGCCCGGCGGCGTGGCAACGGTGTGGCGGTAGGTGAACAGCGGGGCGGTGACGCCGGCGGTGATGTTGTCGGGCCCCTCGGAGTTCGGCCAGCCGTAGTTGGCGCCGGCGGCGCCGACGTCGATCTCCTCCCAGGTGTTCTGGCCGACGTCGTTGATGTGGATGCGGCCGTCGCTCGGGCGGACCGCGAAGGTGAACGGGTTGCGCAAGCCGATCGCCCACACCGCGCGCGCGTTGCCGATGTTGGTCGCGTAGTACGGGTTGTCGGTCGGGATGGTGGCGTCGTCGTTCAGGCGCAGCAGCTTGCCGAACAGGCTGTTGCGATCCTGCGCCGGCGCGCCGAGCCCGTTGTCGCCGACGCCCACGTACAGCTTGCCATCGGGGCCGAAATGCATCGCACCGCCGTTGTGCATGGTCGAGGTGAGCGTCGGCAGGCCGAACAGCGCGGTCGGCGGGCCGGCGGCCACGTCGCCGTTCGCGGTGAAGCGGCTGATGCGGTTGTGCGTGCCGCCGTCGGTGGCGGTGTAGTACACGTACACCCAGCCGTTGGTCGCGAAGTCCGGGTGCAGCGTGATGCCGACCAGCCCGCGCTCGCCGCCCGAGCTGATGTTGGCCAGCGTCGCGAACGGCGTCGGCAACAGCACGCCGTTCTTGATCACGCGCACCGTGCCCGCCTGCTCGGTGACGAAGATGCGGCCGTCGGGCGCCTGCGCGAACGCCGTCGCGGCGGTCAGCCCTCCGACCAGGGCCGTCTTCGCGAAGCCCTCGGGCACCTGCACGTCGTTGCCGAACTGCACGGTGCGCGTGACCCACGCGGAGCGGTTGTTCGAAGTGTCGCGGGCGCGGGCGCGGATCACGTGCTGCCCGGTCGTGAGGCGGGTCGTCGTGATGCTGGTCATGTAGGGCGCATTCGTGTCGTCGTCGCCCCACAGTGCGCCGTCGATCTGGAACTCGACGCCGGCGATGCCGACGTCATCGGTCGCGTCGGCGGTGATGTCGATGCGGCCGGTCAGGTTGGCGGCCAGGTTGGCCGGCGTGTTCAGCACCAGCGTCGGCGGCTGCGTGTCGGCGGCGGTGACATCGGCCACCTGGGGCCCTTCGGTCGCCGCGCCGGCGTCGGCCTTGGCTTCGACGCGGGCGTCACTGTCGGGTGTGGCCGTGTCGCCRCTGCCTCCGCCGCAGCCGGCGAGCAGCAAGCCGCTGCGCAGGACCATCCATCCGATCGCCGATCGCCAGTTCGCCATGAGAGTCTCCCCGTGAGTGGTGCGACGGGCGGGCAAACGGCGTTCCCGATCCGCCGCTGCGCTGTCGCGCGGGTGACACCGTGGCTGCGGGTTGGTTCCGTAGGCCTTGCCGGCGCGGCGCGGTATACCTTGCCGGTCTCCAGGAGAGGTCTGCCGTGAACCCGTTGCCTGAAGTTCCAGAGCGCCCGCACCACAAGGTCTGGCCGCGCCGCCTCCCGCGTGCACTGGCGATCCCGTCGACCACGCTGTGGTTCAACCTCGAGGTGGCCGCGCAGCGATTTCCGGACAAGCCGGCCTACCTG
>NZ_JBFUGN010000097.1:0-11772 GCF_056402895.1 Rhizobacter sp. P3_B12
CCCTGAAGGTGCTGCCGCTCGCCTTCGCGCTGGCCGGGCTGCTGCGCCACCGCATGTACACCTACCGCTGGGTCAGCCTGCTGGTGTGGCTCTATTTCATCGAAGGCGTGGTGCGCGCCGGCAGCGACCGCGGAGCCGGCGCGGTGCTCGGCCTCGTCGAGGTGCTGCTGTGCGTGGTGCTGTTCGCCGCCTGCGGGCTGCATGTGCGCTGGCGGCTCGGGCATGCCGCCCCCGCCGGATCCGCGAAGGAGGCCGCATGAAGCCGCTGCTGCTCGAATCGCTGCGTGCGATCGTCGGCCCGGCCAATGTGCTGACCGACGGCGACCTGGCCGGCTACGAGCAGGACTGGCGCAAGCGCTACCGCGGCCGCGCGCTGGCCGTCGTGCGGCCGGGCTCGACCGACGAGGTGGCCCAGGTGGTCGCCGTCTGCGCGCGGCACGACACGGCCCTCGTGCCGCAGGGCGGCAACACCGGGCTGGTCGGCGGCGGCGTGCCGGACGACAGCGGCACCCAGGTGCTGCTGACGCTGTCGCGCATGGACCGGGTGCGCAGCATCGATGCGGCCAACCTGACGATGACGGTCGAGGCCGGCTGCGTGCTGCAGTCGGTGCAGGAGGCGGCTGCGGCCGAGGGCCTGCTGTTCCCGCTCAGCCTCGCCGCCGAGGGCAGCTGCACGATCGGCGGCAACCTCGCGACCAATGCCGGCGGCACGCAGGTGCTGCGCTACGGCAATGCGCGCGAGCTGTGCCTGGGGCTCGAGGTCGTCACCGCGCAGGGCGAGGTGTGGCACGGGCTGTCCGGCCTGCGCAAGGACAACACCGGCTACGACCTGCGCGATCTCTTCATCGGCAGCGAGGGCACGCTCGGCATCATCACCGCGGCCACGCTGAAGCTCTACCCGCAGCCCGCGGCGACGCTGACGGCACTGGCCGCGCTGCCGGACCTGCCGTCCGCCGTCGCGCTGCTGCAGCTCGCGCAGGCGCGGCTGGGCGCAGGGCTCACCGGGTTCGAGCTGATGGGCGAGTTCGCACTCGGGCTGGTGCGCCGCCACTACCCGCAACTGCGCCAGCCCTTGCCGCCGTCGCCGTGGACGGTGCTGCTGGAGCAGTCCGACACCGAGGGCGAGGCGCACGCCCGGGCGCTGTTCGAGGGCCTGCTGGAAACCGCGCTGGAGCGTGGGCTGATCACCGATGCCGCGGTGGCCGAGAGCATCGAGCAATCGAACGGCCTGTGGCACCTGCGCGAGTCGATCCCGCTGGCGCAGTCGGAGGAAGGCCTGAACATCAAGCACGACATCTCGCTGCCGGTGTCGCGCATCGTCGACTTCGTCGCCGCCACCGATGCGGCCTTGCGCGCCGCGTTGCCGGGGGTTCGGCTGGTCAACTTCGGCCACCTGGGCGACGGCAACCTGCACTACAACGTGCAGGCGCCCGAAGGCGGCGATGCGAAGCAGTTCCTGCAGCAGCACGAGGCGGCGGTCAACACCATCGTCTACGACGCGGTGGGAGCGTGTGGCGGGTCGATCTCGGCGGAGCACGGGATCGGTGCGTTGAAGCGCGACGAGCTGGCCATGCGCAAGTCGCCGGTGGCGCTGGGGATGATGCGCAGCATCAAGAAGGCGCTGGATCCGAACGGCCTGATGAATCCCGGAAGGGTCGTGTAGCCCGGATGGGAATCCGGGTCCGCATCCGCGCGAAAAGGCGCGTGCGGGGAGGCTGTGGCTCGCCGGCCGGTGCGGTCGACTGTGACAAGCGAACAAATGAGGGTTGATTCCCGGGTTGGCACCCGGGCTACAAGTCGTGCTTGTATTCGGCACGCATCGAGCTRCTGGCTCGGCAAAGGCGCAAGCAGATCGCCCAACGGCTACTGCTACTGCAACGTGCCTTTCGCAGCCGCTGGCAACGGCAGCGACATCACGTCGATGCCCTCCTCGGCCAGCGCCTGCGCATCCTCGCGCGTCGCGCGGCCACGGATCGCGCGCTCTTCGGCTTCTCCGTAGTGGATGCGCCGGGCCTCTTCGGCAAAGCGCTCGCCCACATCGWCGGTGTTCGCCATCACGTGCTGCACCGCCTTCAKCCACATCGCCTGCATCGTCATTGCCTCCGGCGTGGCCGGCACCGGATGCTCGGCCTGCGGCGCAGGTGCCTTCGGCTCACGCGCACCCGACACGTTCAGGCGCGGCGCGCTCGGCAGCCGGGTGACGGTCTTGTCGCCGCACAGCGGGCATTCGACCAGCCCGCCGTCGAACTGCGACTGGAAATCGGCTTCCGAGCCGAACCAGCCTTCGAAGCGGTGGTCGTGCGCGCAGCACAGGTTGAGCACTTTCATGCCCGCATTATCAGCAGACGCCGGGAAGGAAGGGATCGTTTGCAAGATGCCCTGTCCGACAGCACGCCAATTCCGCAACGATCCAGCGGCCCCCGTGGAACCGGCTCCGCCGGGCCACTGGGGGCGCCCCCTCGAGGGGGAGGCGCGCAGCGCCTCGGGGGTGGGTCATCCTCTAGGTGGACAGAGCCTTCAGGATGGCCTGCGAGCACAGCGCCATCAGGCCACCGGGCAGGATCCCGAAGAACAGCACGGCCGCGCCGTTCAGCGACAACACCACCCGCACGTCGTTCGGGGCGACCACCGGATGCGTGTCGACCGGGTCCTCGAAGTACATCACCTTCACCAGGCGCAGGTAGTAGAACGCGCCCACCAGCGACAGCATCACCGCCAGCACCGCGACGCCGATGTAGAACGGCACGTTGGTCGTGACCAGCGCCTGCAGCACCGCGAGCTTGGCGTAGAAGCCCACCGTCGGCGGGATGCCGGCCAACGAGAACATGAAGATCGCCATCACGCCGGCGAACCACGGGTTGCGCTTGCCCAGGCCCTTCAGGTCGTCGATGTTCTCCGACTCGAAGCCCTGGCGCGACAGCAGCATGATCACGCCGAAGGTGCCGAGCGTCGTGAAGACGTAGGTGACCATGTAGAACAGCGCCGAGCTGTAGCCGTTCGAGGCCGACAGCGTGTTGCCGGTGATCACCGTGGTCGTGAAGCCGAGCAGCACGAAGCCGATCTGCGCGATCGTCGAGTACGCGAGCATCCGCTTCAGGTTGCTCTGCGCGATGGCGGCGAGGTTGCCGAGGAACATCGACGCGATCGCCAGCACCATCATCATCTGCTGCCAGTCGCCGGCCACGCCCGACAGGCCTTCCACCAGCAGGCGGAAGGTCATCGCGAAGGCCGCGAGCTTCGGCGCACCGGCGATCAGCAGCGTGACCGCGGTCGGCGCACCGTGGTAGACGTCGGGCAGCCACATGTGGAACGGCACGGCGCCGASCTTGAACGCGAGGCCGGCGACGATGAACACCACGCCGAACACCAGCACGGTCGGGTTGATCTGGCCGGTGGCGATCGCGTTGAAGACCGTCGGGATGTCGAGCGAGCCGGTCGCGCCGTACATCATCGACAGGCCGTACAGCAGGAAGCCGCTGGCCAGCGCGCCGAGCACGAAGTACTTCATCGCGGCTTCGGTCGACTGGGCATGGTCGCGGCGCATCGCGGTCAGCGCGTACAGCGACAGCGACATCAGCTCCAGGCCGAGGTAGACCACCAGGAAGTTGTTCGCCGCCAGCATCACCGAGATGCCGAGCATCGAGAACAGCGACAGCGTGAACAGCTCGCCCTTCAGCATGTCGCGGCTCTCGGCATACGGGCGGGCATAGACCAGCGTCACCATCACCGCCAGCGACGCGAAGAAGCCCAGCAGGTGGCCGAGCGGGTCGGTGACCATCATGCGCTGCATGCCGTAGACGGTGAAGCCGGCATCGAAGTACGCCAGGTGCATGACACCGACGACGGCGAGCGTCGCCTGCGTCAGCCAGTAGGTGGGCGTGCGCTTCGGGTCGGTGACCCACAGGTCGACCATCGCGACCACGCAGGCCATCACGAGCAGCACCAGTTCCGGGTAGACGGCCAGCCAGTTCATGTCTTTGATCATCATTGCCGCCGCTTCAATTCAGTTTCGAGACGGCCACGTGCTTCAGCAGCTCGGTGACGCTGACGTGCATGGTGTCGGTAAAGGGCTTCGGGTACACGCCCATCCACAGCACGGCCACGGCCAGCAGGGCGAGCATCAGGAATTCGCGGGCGTTGATGTCTTCGAGCGCACGCACGTCTTCATTCGCCACCGGGCCGAAGTAGACCCGCTTGACCATCCACAGCGTGTAGGCCGCGCCGAACACCAGCGTGGTGGCGGCCAGCGCGCCGAGCCAGAAGTTGGCCTTCACGGCACCGAGGATCACCATCCACTCGCCGACGAAGCCGCCGGTGCCCGGCAGGCCGCAGTTGGCCATCGCGAACAGCACCGCGAACGTGGCGAACTTCGGCATCGTGTTGACGACGCCGCCGTAGCTCGAGATCTCGCGCGAATGCACGCGGTCGTAGAGCACGCCGATGCACAGGAACATGGCCCCCGACACGAAACCGTGCGAGATCATCTGCACCAGCGCGCCGGACACACCCAGTTCGCTGAAGATGAAGAAGCCGAGCGTCGCGAAGCCCATGTGGGCGATCGACGAATAGGCCACCAGCTTCTTCATGTCCTGCTGCACCAGCGCGACCAGCCCGATGTAGACCACGGCGATCAGCGACAGCGCGATGATGAACCAGTCGTACGCATGGCTCGCGTCGGGCGCGATCGGCATCGAGAAGCGCAGGAAGCCGTAGGCGCCGAGCTTCAGCATGATGGCCGCCAGCACCACCGAGCCGCCGGTCGGCGCCTCGACGTGGGCATCGGGCAGCCAGGTGTGCACCGGCCACATCGGCACCTTGACCGCGAAGGCCGCGAAGAACGCGAAGAACAGCAGCGTCTGCGTGTTCATGTTGAGCGGCAGCTTGTGCCACGCGAGGATCTCGAAGCTGCCGCCCGACTTGAAGTACAGGAAGATCAGCGCGATCAGCATCAGCAGCGAGCCGGCCAGCGTGTACAGGAAGAACTTGAACGCGGCGTACACCCGGCGCGGGCCGCCCCACACGCCGATGATGATGTACATCGGGATCAGCGTGGCCTCGAAGAACACGTAGAACAGCAGGCCGTCGAGCGCGCTGAACACGCCGACCATGATCCCCGACAGGATCAGGAACGCGCCCATGTACTGGTTGACGCGCTCGGTGATCACCTGCCACGCGGCGATCACGACGATGATCGTGATGAAGGCGGTCAGCAGCACGAACCACACCGAGATGCCGTCGACCCCCAGGTGGTAGTGCACGTTCAGGCGCTCGATCCAGTCCAGGTTCTCCTGGAACTGCATCGCGGCGGTGCCGGCATCGAAGCCGGTGATCAGCGGAATCGTGACCGCGAAGCTCGCGATCGCGGCGACCAGCGCGATCCAGCGCACCGCATCGGCATGCTCGTCGCGGCCGACCAGCAGCAGGACGACGCCCGCGACGATCGGCAGCCAGATGGCAAGGCTCAACAAACCCATGTTCTTGTTCTCCGGTGCCGCTTTTACTTGCCGAACAGGCTGCCGGCCGCGCTCATCAGCGGGCTCCACAGCTGCCAGGTCATCAGGAGGATCACGCCGAGGATCATCACCAGCGCATACCAGTAGAGGTAGCCGGTCTGCACGACGCGCACCACCGAGGCCAGCGCACCGATCGCACGCGCCGAGCCGTTGATCAGCACGCCGTCGATGATGCCGACGTCGCCGCCCTTCCACAGCCCGCGGCCCAGCAGGCGCGCGCCGGCCGACAGCACGTTCTCGTTGAACCAGTCGAAGAAGTAGCGGTTCTCGAGCACGGTGTAGACGAAGCCGAACTTCGACTTGATCCACGCCGGGATGGCCGGCTTGACCATGTAGAACACGTAGGCGGTGACGACGCCGGCCAGCGCCAGCCAGAACGGCAGCGACGTGAGCCCGTGCAGCGCCATCGCGACGGCGCCGTGGAACTCGTTCTTCATTTCTTCCATCGCCGGATGCTTTTCCGGGTTGACGAAGATCGAGTCCTCGAAGAAGCCGCCGTACAGCATGCCCTGGATCGTCATGAAGCCGATCACGACCGACGGTATCGCCAGCAGCAGCAGCGGCGCGGTGACGACCCACGGCGACTCGTGCGGCACGTGCGGTTCGTGGTGGCCGTGCTCGTCGTGCCCGTGCTCGTCATCGTGATGATCATGCTCACCCGGGAACGGCTTGTGGCGGAAGTTCTCCTTGCCGTGGAAGACCAGGAAGTACATCCGGAACGAATAGAAGGCCGTCACGAACACGCCGACGATCACCGCGAAATACGCGAAGCCGGCGCCCGGCAGGTGGCTCGCATGCACCGCCTCGATGATGCTGTCCTTCGAGTAGAAGCCCGAGAACAGCGGCGTGCCGATCAGCGCGAGCGAGCCCAGCAGCGACGTGATCCACGTGATCGGCATGTACTTGCGCAGGCCGCCCATGTTGCGGATGTCCTGGTCGTGGTGCATGCCGATGATCACCGAGCCGGCGCCGAGGAACAGCAGCGCCTTGAAGAACGCGTGCGTCATCAGGTGGAACACCGCGACCGAGTAGGCCGAGGCGCCCAGCGCCACCGTCATGTAGCCGAGTTGCGACAGCGTCGAGTACGCGACGACGCGCTTGATGTCGTTCTGGATGATGCCCAGGAACCCCATGAACAGCGCGGTGATCGCGCCGATCACCAGCACGAAGCTGAGCGCCACGTCGGACAGCTCGAACAGCGGCGACATGCGCGCCACCATGAAGATGCCGGCCGTCACCATCGTCGCCGCGTGGATCAGCGCGGAGATCGGCGTCGGGCCTTCCATCGAGTCGGGCAGCCACACGTGCAGCGGCACCTGCGCGCTCTTGCCCATCGCACCGATGAACAGGCAGATGCAGGCCACCGTCAGCAGCATCCACTCGGTGCCGGGGAACACGGCCTTGGCCAGCTCGGGCGCCTTCGCGAAGATCTCGCTGTAGTTCAGCGTGTTGCCGAAGGCCAGCAGCAGGCCGATGCCGAGGATGAAGCCGAAGTCGCCGACCCGGTTCACCAGGAAGGCCTTCATGTTCGCGAACACCGCCGTCGGCCGCGTGAACCAGAAGCCGATCAGCAGGTACGACACCAGGCCCACCGCCTCCCAGCCGAAGAACAGCTGCAGCATGTTGTTGCTCATCACGAGCATCAGCATCGAGAAGGTGAACAGCGAGATGTACGAGAAGAAGCGCTGGTAGCCCGGGTCTTCTTCCATGTAGCCGATGGTGTAGATGTGCACCATCAGCGACACGAAGGTCACGACGCACATCATCATCGCGGTCAGGCCGTCGACCAGGAAGCCGATCTCCATCTTCAGCGAGCCGAGCGTCATCCACTCGTAGATGGTGGCGTTGAAGCGCGCGCCGTCGACGGCCACCGCCTTCAGCGTCATCGCCGAGATGAT
Source organism: Rhizobacter sp. P3_B12 (assembly GCF_056402895.1). Lineage (NCBI taxonomy): Bacteria > Pseudomonadati > Pseudomonadota > Betaproteobacteria > Burkholderiales > Sphaerotilaceae > Rhizobacter > Rhizobacter sp. P3_B12. The sequence goes on from NZ_JBFUGN010000097.1 coordinate 7,412, forward strand.
GAAGGCGATCAGCACGCCAAGGATGGTCACGGTGTGCGCGCCGCGGCGGCCCACCTGCTTGCCGAAGAGCCCGGCGACCACGGCGCCGACCAGCGGCGCCAGCGGCACCGCGAGCAGCATGTTCTGGGAGAGTGTTGCGGACATGTGGTGCTCAGCCCTTCAGGGAGTCGAGCTCGTCGACGTTGATCGTGGCGCGGTTGCGGAACAGCACGACCAGGATCGCCAGGCCGATCGCCGATTCGGCGGCCGCGACGGTCAGGATGAAGAACACGAACACCTGCCCCGCCATGTCGCCCAGGAAGTGCGAGAACGCGACGAAGTTCAGGTTGACCGCCAGCAGCATCAGCTCGATGGCCATCAGCAGCACGATCAGGTTCTTGCGATTCAGGAAGATGCCGATCACCGACAGCGCGAACAGGATCGCGCCCAGCGTCAGGTAGTGGCCCAGCGTGACCGGGCCGAGGGCGAATGCGTTCATGGCTTGACCTCTCCAGCGGTGGGCGCAGCAGGCGGTGCGGGCGGCGCTTCGACCTCGGCGGCCATCTTGACGATGCGCACGCGGTCGGCCTTCTTCGCGCGGACCTGTTGCGACGCATCCATCGCCTTCGAATCCTTGCGCTGGCGCAGCGTCAGCGCGATCGCCGCGACGATCGCGACCAGCAGCAGCACGGCCGCGATCTGCAGCGGGTACAGGTAGTGCGTGTAGATCTGGATGCCCAGCAGCTTGGTGTTGCCCAGCTGCAGGGCGACCGGGTCGGCCGCCGGCGCGGTGCGCACGTCGAAGCCGGGGATCAGCACCGCGGCCATTTCCAGCACGATGATCACGCCGACCAGCGCCGCGACGGGGAAGTGCGTCCAGAAGCCCTGGCGCAGCGAGTCGACGTTGATGTCGAGCATCATCACGACGAACAGGAACAGCACCATCACGGCGCCGACGTAGACGAGCACCAGCGAGATCGCGAGGAACTCGGCGTGCAGCAGCATCCAGACGCAGGAGGCCGAGAAGAACGCGAGCACCAGGAACAGCGCGGCATGCACCGGGCTGCGCGCGGTGATGACGCGGAACGAAGCTCCCAGCAGCACGGCCGAGAAGATGTAGAAGAGCGCGGTCGGAATGTCCATATTCTTGTCGAGCACCGTGCCGACCGTCCTCGCGGGACGGTCAGCGATAGCGGGCGTCTGCCTCCTTGTTGGCGGCGATCTCGGCTTCATAACGGTCACCGACGGCCAGCAGCATGTCCTTCGTGAAGTACAGGTCGCCGCGCTTCTCGCCGTGGTATTCGAAGATGTGTGTCTCGACGATCGAGTCGACCGGGCAGCTCTCTTCGCAGAAGCCGCAGAAGATGCACTTGGTCAGGTCGATGTCGTAGCGCGTCGTGCGGCGCGAGCCGTCGTCGCGCACCTCGGACTCGATCGTGATCGCCATCGCCGGGCACACCGCTTCGCACAGCTTGCAGGCGATGCAGCGCTCTTCGCCGTTGTCGTAGCGGCGCAGCGCGTGCAGCCCGCGGAAGCGCGGCGAGGCCGGCGTCTTCTCCTCGGGGAACTGCACCGTGATGTGCGGCGACAGGAAGTGCCGGCCGGTCAGGGCCAGGCCCTTGAACAGCTCGGTGAGCATGAAGCTCGAGAACAGATCCTTGATGGAAGCCACTGCAGACATGGTCTTCTCTCCTTACTTCCAGAGACTCAGGGGAGACTGCAGCCACAGCCCGACGACCACCAGCCACACCAGCGTGACGGGGATGAATATCTTCCAGCCCAGTCGCATGATCTGGTCATAGCGGTAGCGCGGGAAGGTGGCGCGCACCCACAGGAACATGGTGACGACGACGAAGGTCTTGAGACCCAGCCAGATCCAGCCCGGGATCCAGGTGAACGGCGCGAAGTCGAGCGGCGACAGCCAGCCGCCGAGGAACATCGTCACGCACAGGATCGACACCAGGATCATGTTGGCGTATTCGGCGAGGAAGAACATCGCGAACGACATGCCCGAGTACTCGACCATGTGGCCGGCCACGATCTCCGATTCGCCTTCGACGACGTCGAACGGGTGGCGGTTGGTCTCCGCCAGGCCCGAGATGAAATAGACGACGAAGATCGGCAGCAGCGGCAGCCAGTTCCACGAGAAGACCGTGAAGCCGTGGCTCGCGCCGAAGCCCTTGCCCTGGCCGAGCACGATGTCGGTCATGTTGAGGCTGCCGCTCACCATCAGCACGACGACCAGCGCGAAGCCCATCGCGATCTCGTAGCTGACCATCTGCGCCGAGGCGCGCAGCGCGCCGAGGAAGGCGTACTTCGAGTTCGACGCCCAGCCGGCGATGATCACGCCGTAGACCTCCATCGAGGTGATCGCCATCAGGAACAGCAGGCCGGCGTTGATGTTGGCGAGCGCCACGTCGGGGCCGAACGGGATGACGGCCCACGCGGCCAGCGCCGGCATGATCGTCAGCACCGGGCCGATCAGGAACAGCGGGCGGTTCGCCGCGGTCGGCAGGATGATCTCCTTGAAGATCAGCTTGACCGCATCGGCGATCGGCGTCAGCAGGCCCCACGGGCCGACGCGGTTCGGGCCCGGGCGGATCTGCGTCCAGCCGATGGCCTTGCGCTCCCACAGCGTCAGGTAGGCGACGCAGCCGAGCAGCGGCAGGATCACGACGATGATCTTGATCAGCGTCCAGACCACCGGCCAGGCCGCGCCCAGGTACTGGGTGCCGTAGAGGTTGAAGGTATCGATCATGGTGTGGGGGGCTCAGGCCTTCTCGATCGACAGCGGGCCGAACATCGCGCCGAGCGCGGCGGTCAGCGCATGGCCGGCGGGAACGCGGACGGTGTTGGCGGCCAGGCTCGCATCCAGGCGCGCCGGCAGCGTGATCGCCGCCCCGCCCTGCGAGACGCGCACGGTGTCGCCCTCCTTCAGGCCGAGCTGCGACCACTGCGCACTGCCCAGCGACGCGACCGGCGGGCGGGCGTCTGCCGTCAGCTGCAGCGACGTGGCGCGGCGCACCAGGCTGTCGGCCGCGTAGATCGGCACGTCGGCGATGCGCTCCAGGCCACCGGCCGGGGCCGACAGCTTGACCGGCTGCGAACTCGCCTGCACGCCAACATTCGTCAGCCTCGCGGCGATCGTGCTCACGTCGCCCAGCGCCTCGGCCCGCACCTCGTCGGAAGTTTCCTGGTCGAAGCCCTTCAGGCCCAGCACGTTGCCCAGCACGCGCAGCACCTTCCACGCGGGGCGGGTGTCGCCGAGCGGCTTCACGACGCCGTGGAAGCCCTGCACGCGGCCTTCGGCATTGACGAAGGTGCCCGAGGTCTCGGTGAACGGCGCGATCGGCAGCAGCACATCGGCCACGTCGAGCGCGGCATCCTTGAACGAGGTCAGCGCCACCACCATGTCGGCGGACTGCAGCGCGGTCTTCGCGGCCAGCGGGTTGGCGACGTCGAACTCGGGCTCGACGTTCAGCAGCAGGCAGGCGCGCAGCGAACCGCCGAGCATCTCGCCGGCGTTCAGCCCGCCGTTGCCCGGCAGCGCGTTGACGAGCTGCGCACCGACGGTGTTGGCGGCCTCTGTGAGATAGCCGACGCTCGCGCCGGTCTGCGCGCCGATCCAGTTCGCGAGCGACAGCAGCTCGGCGGCCTGCGGGTGTTGCGCGGCGGCATTGCCCAGCAGCACGGCCTTGCGCTCGCCGCTCAGCAGCGAGGCGGCCACGGCATTCGCCGCGTCGTCAGCAGTCACTTGCACCGGTGCCGCGACGCCCTTGGCCGCGCCCACGGCAGCCGCGATGCCGGCCAGCGCCGCCACCCAGCCGCTCGGCGCCACCGCCTGCTGGCTCGCCATCGGCATCAGCCAGTCATCGGCCAGCGCGTTCAGGCTGTGCACCTTGGCGCCCTTGCGGGCGGCCTGGCGGATGCGCTGCGCGAACAGCGGGTGATCCTTGCGCAGGAACGAGCCGACGACCAGCACGCGCTGCAGCGTCGACAGCGACGCGACGGTCGTGCCCAGCCACTGGACGCCTTCGGTCGGGCGGAAATCGGCATGCCGGGTGCGGAAGTCGATGTTCTCGCTGCCCAGGCCGCGCACCAGCTTCGCGAGCAGGTGCAACTCTTCGACGGTGGCGTGCGCCGAGCCGACCGCGCCGATGCTCTTCGCACCGTGGTCGGCCTTGATCTGCGACAGGCCCTTGGCCACGTACTCGAGCGCGGTGGTCCAGTCGACGGTCTTCCACTCGCCGCCCTGCTTGATCATCGGCGCGGTCAGGCGCTGGTCGCTGTTGACGGCTTCGTACGAGAAGCGGTCGCGATCGGCCAGCCAGCATTCGTTGACGTCGTCGTTCTCGAGCGGCACGACGCGCATCACCTTGTTG
>NZ_JBFUGN010000098.1:0-11694 GCF_056402895.1 Rhizobacter sp. P3_B12
CTGCGCCATGATCTGGCGCGCCTCTTCGGCGATGAAGAAGAAGAAGTTGACGACGTGTTCCGGGCGGCCCTGGAATTTCTTGCGCAGCACCGGATCCTGCGTGGCCACGCCCACCGGGCAGGTGTTCAGGTGGCACTTGCGCATCATGATGCAGCCCTCGACCACCAGCGGCGCGGTCGCGAAACCGAACTCGTCGGCGCCCAGCAGCGCGCCGATGACGACGTCGCGGCCGGTCTTCATCTGGCCGTCGGCCTGCACGCGCACGCGGCCGCGCAGCCGGTTCAGCACCAGCGTCTGCTGGGTCTCGGCGAGGCCGAGCTCCCACGGCGTGCCGGCATGCTTGATCGAGCTCCACGGCGACGCGCYGGTGCCGCCGTCATGCCCGGCGATCACGATGTGGTCGGCCTTGGCCTTGGCCACGCCGGTCGCGATGGTGCCGACGCCGACCTCGGACACCAGCTTCACGCTGATGCTCGCACGCTGGTTCGCGTTCTTCAGGTCGTGGATCAGCTGCGCCAGGTCCTCGATCGAGTAGATGTCATGGTGCGGCGGCGGCGAGATCAGCCCGACGCCCGGCACCGAGTAGCGCAGGAAACCGATGTAGTCGGTGACCTTGCCGCCCGGCAGCTGGCCGCCCTCGCCCGGCTTCGCGCCCTGGGCCATCTTGATCTGGATCTGGTCGGCCGACGACAGGTACTCGGCGGTGACGCCGAAGCGGCCCGACGCCACCTGCTTGATCTTCGAGCGCAGCGAGTCGCCCTCCTGCAGCTCGTAGTCGGCCTCGATGACCTTGTTGGCGATCACGTCGCTGACCTTGGTGCCGGCGCTGATCCGGATGCCCTTCAGCTCGTTGCGGTAGCGAGCCGGGTCCTCGCCGCCCTCGCCGGTGTTCGACTTGCCGCCGATGCGGTTCATCGCGACGGCCAGCGTCGCGTGCGCCTCGGTGGAGATCGAGCCGAGCGACATCGCACCGGTCGCGAAGCGCTTGACGATCTCGGCCGCGGGCTCCACTTCGTCGAGCGGGATCGCCTTGGCCGGGTCGACCTTGAACTCGAACAGCCCGCGCAGCGTCATGTGGCGGCGCGACTGGTCGTTCACCAGCTGGGCGTACTCCTTGTAGGTGTCGAACTTGTTCGCGCGCGCGCTGTGCTGCAGCTTCGCGATCACGTCCGGCGTCCACATGTGCTCCTCGCCGCGCACGCGCCAGGCGTACTCGCCGCCGGCATCGAGCATGTTCTCGAGCACCGGGTCGTCGCCGAAGGCCGCGCGGTGCATGCGGATCGCCTCTTCGGCGACCTCGAACACGCCGATGCCGCCGACCTGGCTCGCGGTGCCGCGGAAGTACTTGTCGATCAGCACCTTGTCGAGGCCGATCGCCTCGAAGATCTGCGCACCGCAATACGACATGTAGGTCGAGATGCCCATCTTGGACATGATCTTCGACAGCCCCTTGCCGATCGCCTTCACGTAGTTGTAGATGGCCTTGTCGGCCGACAGCTCGCCCGGCAGCTCCTTGTGCAGGCCGATCAGCGTCTCCATCGCGAGGTACGGGTGCACCGCCTCGGCGCCGTAGCCCGCCAGCACCGCGAAGTGATGCACCTCGCGCGCCGAGCCGGTCTCGACGACCAGGCCGGCCGTCGTGCGCAGGCCCTCGCGCACCAGGTGCTGGTGGATCGCCGACAGCGCGAGCAGCGCGGGGATCGCGACGTGGCCGCGGTTCATCGCGCGGTCGCTGATGATCAGGATGTTGTGGCCGCTCTTCAGCGCATCGACGCTCTCGGCGCACAGCGACGCGAGCTTGGCTTCGACACCTTCGTCGCCCCACGCGAGCGGRTAGGTGATGTCGATCACATGGCTCTTGAACTTGCCGTGCGTGTGCTTCTCGATCTCGATCAGCCGCTCCATGTCGGCGAAGTCGAGGATCGGCTGCGACACCTCGAGCCGCATCGGCGGGTTCACCGCGTTGATGTCGAGCAGGTTGGGCTTCGGGCCGATGAACGACACCAGCGACATCACGACCGCCTCGCGGATCGGGTCGATCGGCGGGTTCGTGACCTGCGCGAACAGCTGCTTGAAGTAGTTGTACAGCGGCTTGTTCTTGTCCGACAGCACCGCGAGCGGCGAGTCGTTGCCCATCGAGCCGGTGCCTTCCTCGCCGGCCTGCGCCATCGGGCTCAGCAGGAACTTGATGTCCTCCTGCGTGTAGCCGAAGGCCTGCTGGCGGTCGAGCAGCGATTCGCCGAACTCGCGCGGCTCGCCGGTCAGCTCGATCGAATCGAGGCGGATGCGCACGTTCTCGATCCACTGGCGGTAGGGCTTGGCGAGCGCGAACTGGTTCTTCAGTTCCTCGTCGTCGATGATGCGGCCCTGGTCGAAGTCGATCAGGAACATCTTGCCGGGCTGCAGGCGCCACTTCTTGACGATCTTGTTCTCCGGGATCATCGGCAGCACGCCGGATTCGGAGGCCATCACGACCAGGTCGTCGTCGGTGACGATGTAGCGCGACGGGCGCAGGCCGTTGCGGTCGAGCGTGGCGCCGATCTGGCGGCCGTCGGTGAACACCATCGAGGCGGGGCCGTCCCACGGCTCCATCATCGCGGCGTGGTACTCGTAGAACGCGCGGCGGCGCTCGTCCATCGTCGCGTGCTGCTCCCAGGCCTCGGGAATCATCATCATCGCGGCGTGCGCGAGCGAGTAGCCGCTCATCGTCAGCAGCTCGAGCGCGTTGTCGAAGGTGGCGGTGTCGGACTGCCCCTCGAAGGTGATCGGGTAGAGCTTGTTCAGGTCGTCGCCGAGCACCGGCGACTTCATCACGCCTTCGCGGGCGCGCATCCAGTTGAAGTTGCCCTTGACGGTGTTGATCTCGCCGTTGTGCGCCACCATCCGGTACGGGTGGGCCAGCGGCCACTCGGGGAAGGTGTTGGTCGAGAAGCGCTGGTGCACCAGCGCCAGCGCCGACATCACGCGCGGGTCCTGCAGGTCCTGGTAGTACTTGCCGACCTGGTCGGCCAGCAGCAGGCCCTTGTAGATGATGGTGCGGCAGCTCATGCTGGGCACGTAGTACTCGCGGCTGTGCGTGAGCTTCAGGCGCTGGATCGCGCTCGACGCCGTCTTGCGGATCACGTAGAGCTTGCGCTCGAGCGCGTCCTGCACGATCACGTCGGGGCCGCGGCCGATGAAGACCTGCCGGATGATCGGTTCCTTGGCGCGCACGGTGGGCGACATCGGCATCTCCGAGTCGACCGGCACCTCGCGCCAGCCCAGCAGCACCTGGCCCTCGGCCCGCACCGCGCGCTCCACCTCCTGCTCGCAGGCCAGGCGCGACGCGTGTTCCTTCGGCATGAAGATCATGCCGACGCCGTACTCGCCGGGCGGCGGCAGCACGACCCCCTGCGTCGCCATCTCGGCACGGTAGAACTCGTCGGGAATCTGGATCAGGATGCCGGCGCCGTCGCCCATCAGCTTGTCGGCACCGACCGCGCCGCGGTGGTCGAGGTTCTCGAGGATCTTCAGGCCCTGCGCAACGATGCTGTGCGCCTTGTGGCCCTTGATGTGGGCGACGAAGCCGACGCCGCAGGCATCGTGCTCGTTCGCCGGGTCGTAGAGGCCGTGCTCGGCCGCTTGCTGCAGTTCAGCGGCGTCTGCGCTGTCAGCGGGAGATGCCCCACCTTGGTCGGCCTGGGTCATGGCGTACTCCGTCCGGAAATCTGGAATGGACGCGAAGAATACTGCACTGCAACAGGGGCTTCAATCGAAATAAATGGGGTCAGATACCTTTTTGAGCTTTGCGAGCTTAGCGCTTGGAATAATTGGGGACATATCAAACGGCGGTTTTCGGCGGCCGCCCCCGCGGACGCGCCGCCAGCCGGCGCGTCGTCACCTGGGACAAGCTGTCGATGAATGAGGCCTCTCCGAGCGGCCATCCTTGCGTGACCGCACGCCGGAAGCGCTCGGCTTCAGCCGAAGAAGCACCTTGCTCGAACCATGTGCGGTATTTCACCTCCCGGTCGAATGGCGTGTTTCCCAATGCCCAATAGAGAGAGTGGTCGCTTACGACGGGATCGGTCGCCTGCCCAAGGTGGTGCGACGCACTGGAGGCGCGCAGGTCCGGCACGGCCGACTCGACAAAGCGCATGGCAGCAAGCAAGTGCTGTTCCCCATCGATCGGGGCGGTACGGAAGCGGCCATCCCACAGGCTGCCGGAACGGCCATGGCGGCGGTTGAAGGCCTGGCCGTGCTGCCGCCCGATCGCCTGCATCAGCCGGCTCAGCGAATCGGCCGCAGTCGGCGTCGCGAGCAGGTGCACTTCGCCCGTCGCCAGCCCATAGGCATGGACCGCGACACCGTTCGCCTTCGCGGCCTCGGCCAGCATCCGCAGGAAGCCCCGGATGTCGGCCTCGTCGATGAACACCGGCTGGCCGTTGTGCCCGCGCTGCTGCACGAGGTGCGGTTGGCCGGGAATGCACAGGCGGGCGAGGCGCGCCATGGCTCAGTCGAACAGCCGCCGGCCGGTCAGGCGCTCGTGCTCGCGCAACGCGTAGCGGTCGGTCATCCCCGCGATGTAGTCGGCCAACTGCCGCAGCCCGGCCGTGCGCGATTCGCCGGCCGACATCCATTCCTGCGGCGCCTCGCGGTAGATCGCGAACAGCTCGCGCACCACCTGCTTGGCCCGGTCGGTGGTCGCCACGACCTGCGGGTGCCGGTAGAGGTTGTGCCGCAGGAAACGCTTCAGTTCGACGCTGTCGGCTGCCATCTGAGCACTGAAGCAGATCAGCGGCGGCGCCCGGCGAACGTCTGCCACGCTGCGCGGGCCCTGCAGCGCGATCGCCGCGGCGCTGGCGTCGAGCACGTCGTAGACCKGGGCCGACAGCATGCGGCGAATGCTCTCGAACAGCAGCCGCTTGCCGCGCAGGCCGGGGTGGGCCGCCAGCGATTCGGCCTTGCAGCGCGCGAACAGCGGCACCTCGTCGAGTTGCTCGAGCTTCAACAGGCCGGAACGCACGCCGTCATCCACGTCGTGCGCGTTGTAGGCGATCTCGTCCGCCAGGTTGCACAGCTGCGCTTCCAGGCCTGGACGCAGCCGCGCGACGAAGCGGTGCGCGACACCGTTCGGCTCCCGGGCCTCGAGCCGTGCGGCGGCGGGGCCGGAGCAGTGCTTCAGGATTCCCTCCCGGGTTTCCAGCGTCAGGTTCAGCCCGTCGAAGTGGGGATAACGCTCTTCGAGCGAATCCACGACACGCAGGCTCTGCAGGTTGTGCTCGAAGCCGCCGCTGTGCGGATCCACCGCCTGCAGGCAGTCGTTCAACGCATCCTGGCCGGCGTGGCCGAACGGCGTGTGGCCGAGGTCATGGGCCAGCGCGATGGCTTCGACCAGGTCCTCGTTCAGGCCGAGGCTGCGGGCGATCGAGCGGCCGAGCTGGGCCACCTCCAGCGAATGGGTCAGCCGCGTGCGGAACAGGTCGCCTTCGTGGTTCAGGAACACCTGCGTCTTGTAGACCAGCCGGCGGAAGGCGGTGCTGTGCACGATGCGATCGCGGTCGCGCTGGTACTCGCTGCGGGTGGGCGCGGGCGACTCGTGCAGCCGGCGGCCGCCGCTGTGCTGCGGATCGCAGGCATACGGTTGCATTCCTCCGGCCGGACGCAGGGCCGACATGGTTCAGGCAGCGTGGGCCGCCAGCACCTCGCGCACGATGTCGTCGGGTGCCGGCCGCAGCGCGGCGCGCCCCGGCGCCTCGATCACGACGAAGCGGATCTCGCCGGCCTCGGATTTCTTGTCGACGCGCATCAGTTCGAGGTAGCGGTCGGCGCCGAGCTGCGGGCCACGGATCGGCAATCGCGCGCGCTCGACCAGCCGGGTGATGCGCTGCGCATAGGCCGCGTCGATCAGGCCGAGGCGGTGCGACAGGTCGGCCGCCATCACCATCCCGCAGCCGACAGCCTCGCCATGCAGCCAGGTTCCGAACCCGAGGCCGGCCTCGATCGCATGGCCGAAGGTGTGGCCGAAGTTCAGGATCGCGCGCAGGCCGGTTTCGCGTTCGTCCTGGCCGACGACCCAGGCCTTGATCTCGCACGAGCGCTTGACGGCATGGGCCAGCGCCTTCTTGTCGCGCGCGAGCAGCGCGTCGAGGTTGTCTTCGATCCAGCCGAGAAAGGTGTCGTCGGCGATCGGGCCGTACTTGATGACCTCGGCCAGCCCGGCCGAGACCTCGCGGTCGGGCAGCGTGTCGAGCGTGTCCAGGTCGGCGATCACGCGCAGCGGCTGGTAGAACGCGCCGATCATGTTCTTGCCCAGTGGGTGGTTGATGGCGGTCTTGCCGCCGACCGACGAATCCACCTGGGCCAGCAAGGTGGTGGGCACCTGGACGAAGGGAATGCCGCGCATGTAGCAGGCCGCCGCGAAGCCGGTGATGTCGCCGACCACGCCGCCGCCCAGGGCGTAGAGCACCGTCTTGCGGTCGGCGCCCGCCCTCAGCAGGGCGCCGAAGATGCGTTCCAGCGACGACCAGTCCTTGTGGATCTCGCCATCAGGCAGTTCGACGACCATGCACTGATCGGACTTCGTCTTCAGCAAGGTCTGCAAGCGATGCGCATACAACCCGGCCACCGTCGGATTCGACACGATGACCGCGGTGCTGGCCCGCGGCAAGTCATCGACGATCYGCCGATCGGAGAGCAAACCGCCACCGATCAGGATGTCGTAGCTTCGGTCCGCCAGGTCGATGCTGACTGCGCTTCGTTCGTCACTCATGGCGACCAGTTTAGCGCCCGTCGCGTGCAAGCTCGGCGACGCGCCCGGGAGTGTTCCAGGCTAGCCGATCACTCCCGCCAACTCGAGCATCATCATCAGCTTGCCCAGTTGCGCCGGTACCGTGGCTCGACTGCACTCGATCACGAAATGCGCCACCTCGCGGTAGAGGGGATCGCGCTGCTGGTGGAGTTCGCGCAGGCGTGCACGGGGGTCGCTGACCTGCAGCAGCGGACGCTGGCTGTCGTTTCGCAGCCGGCGAAACAACTCGTCGGGATGGCAGCTCAGGTAGACCACCTGACCGCGCTCGCGCATCAGCGCCCGGTTGGACGCCCGGAGCACCACGCCGCCGCCGGTCGCCACGACCAGTTGCTGCTCCTTCGTCAACTCATCGAGCACCGCGGACTCGGCATCCCGAAAGCTGGCTTCGCCTTCGCGCTCGAAGTAGCTCCGCACGCTGCAGCCGAAACGCTCTTCGAGCACGGCATCCGAATCACGGAATGTTCGCCCGGTCCGCTTTGCGAGCTGGCGTCCGATCGTGGATTTTCCGGCACCCGGCATGCCCACCAGGATCAGCGGGCGGGCGTCGGATTCCACGAGGACACGCAGCAGAAGGCGGGTGTTCCAGGGCCGGGCAGCGTCATGCTGCGTCAGACCCTCAACTGGCGGGAACGGTCGCCGTCGACGTCACCTTCACCGTGACCACGTGGTCCAGCTTGTCGGTGACGATCACGTTGCCCGGATTCAGGCAGATGCCCGATGCCACCGTGATCCTGAAGGTGCCGCCTCGATTTCCGACAGTCGTGGTGTTGAAGGAAATCACGTCCGGAAACGTCGTCTTCACCGAATAGGGCGCAACCCCGCCGACAACCGCGATCTCGGCCGTGCCACCCGCGCAACCCGTGGCGGGTGCAGTGGCCGCACCTGCAAAAGTAACTTCAGTCGGGATGGTCGCGAACGCCGTGGGCGAACCCGCCTCGTCATCGCTGCTCCCACCGCACGACGCCAACGCGAACGACACCAAGGTAGCCGCGGCAAGCCGATTGAGTACAACGTAGTTCATGTCAAGTACCTGATTTCTGAGGCCAGTCATATCAGCGCACCGCAGTGCGATCGCTCACGACCTTCGGCGTGATGAAGATCAACAGTTCGGTCTTCCTCGACGACTTCGTCCTGGTCTTGAAGAGGTTGCCGAGGAAGGGAATGTCGCCGAGGTAAGGCACCTTGGTCACGCTCTCCTGGTCGTCCTGCGTGAAGATGCCGCCGATCACGACCGTGCCGCCATTCTCCACCAGGACCTGCGTGCGCACGTGCTTGGTGTCGATGGCCAGGCCCTGCGAGGTCACCTGCCCCACGGTGTCCTTGGTCACGTCGAGGTCGAGGATCACGTTGCCTTCCGGCGTGATCTGCGGCGTGACTTCGAGCTTCAGGTTCGCCTTGCGGAACTGGATGGCCGTCGCGCCGCTGGACGTGGCGGTCTGGTACGGCAGTTCCGTGCCCTGCTCGATCAAGGCCTTCACCTGGTCGGCCGTGATGACGCGCGGGCTCGACAGGATCTTGCCCTTGTTCTCGGCTTCCAGCGCAGACAACTCCAGGTTCAGGAACCGGTTGGCACCGACCCCGAACAGCGAGAGCGCGAACGTCGCGGCGTTGTAGTCGTTCTGGCGGGTGGCCGGCAGGCTGACGAAATTGGTATCGCTGTACAGCATTGGCGGAGTGGCCTGCCCGGTCTGCACGCCGATCGCATTGATGTTGCCGCCGACCCCCACCCGCATGTTGCCGCCCGTGTTGAATCCGGGCACGCCACCATTGAGGCCGCGCAGGTCGGAGTAACCCAGCTTCGCCCCCAGCGAGCGACCGAAGCTGTCGTTCGCTTCGACGATGCGCGCTTCGATCAGCACCTGCCGCACCGGCACGTCGATCTTGGCGATCATCGCCTGTATTTCCTCGAGCTTCGAGGGAATGTCGCTGACGAACAGCTGGTTGGTGCGGGTCTCGAAGATCACGCTGCCGCGTGTCGTCAGGATGCGCGACGCAGCTCCACTGCCACCCGCCGTATTCTGGCCGGTCAGGCCCTTGGCCACTTCTTCGGCCTTCGTGTAATTGAGCTGGAACGACTGCGTGCGCACCGGCTCCAGGTTGGCGATCTGCGCCTTCRCCTCGAGGTCGATCTTCTCCTTCGACGCGAGCTCGTCCTTCGGCGCGATCCAGATCACGTTGCCCGACTTGCGCAGCCCCAGGCCCTTGGCCTGCAGGATGATGTCGAGTGCCTGGTCCCACGGCACGTCCTTCAGGCGCAGYGTCACGTTGCCGGTGACGGTGTCGCTCGTGACGACGTTGAAGTTGGTGAAGTCGGCAATGACCTGCAGCAGCGCGCGAACCTCGATGTTCTGGAAGTTCAGCGACAGCTTCTCGCCCGCATAGCCCGGGCCCTGCACCAGCTTGTTGGGATCCTGCTTCTGCTGGCGCACTTCCAGCACGAACTGGTTGTCGGTCTGGTACGCGCTGTGCTCCCAGGCGCCGCGCGGCTCGACGACCATGCGCACACGGTCACCGTTCTGGAAGGTCGAGACGCTCTGCACCGGCGTGCCGAAGTCGGTCACGTCGAGCTTGCGGCGCAGGTTCTCCGGCAGGTTCGAGCGCAGGAACTCGACCACCAGGCTCTGGCCCTGCTGGCGGATGTCGACCCCGACCTGGTTGTTCGGCAGGTCGACCACGACCCGGCCCGCACCATCCTGGCCGCGGCGGAAGTCGATGCCCTTCAGCGGCATCGGCGCGTCGTTCAGGTTCTCCGCGAAACGGGTCGATTCACCCGCCACCGGCGCCTTGGCCGTGGCAGCGACGCCGCCGGCCGGTGCCGCCGTTTCCATCACCACCACCAGCACCTTGCCTTCGAGCTGCGCCCGGTAGTTCGATGCTGTCTTCAGGTTCATGACCAACCGCGTGCGGTCACCCGACTGCGCGACGTTGATCGAGCGGATGTTGCCCTGGTTGATCTCCAGGTTCGACTTGCCCATCGCATTGCCGACCCCCGGCAGGTCCAGCGCGATGCGTGGCGGCGTCTGGACCGTGAAGCCGGTCGGCACCGCCGCCAAGGGCTCGGACAACTCGATGCGCACGACCTCTGCACCCGCCTGTTGGGAGCTGTTGATGGACTGGATGGCGTTCTGCGCCCACGCAGACAAGGACGCGCCGAAGAGCAACGCGAGCGCAACGCTTCGAACTTGCCACTTACCCATGATCTGTTTCTCCTGCATGTTCTTCACCGCGCCCGTTCCTGAAGCTGAAGAGAGCTCGTACGCTCGATCCATTCACCCGCCGCGTCCTGCACGATTTCGCGCAACGAGACGTCCGTCTCGGAAATCTTGGTGACCTTGCCGTAGTTCTGGCCCAGGTAGTCACCCATCTTCACCTGGTACAGCAGGTTGTCGACCCGCAGCAGCGCGTACGGGCGCCCCTGCTTGGTCACGCTGCCGACCATCGCCATGCTGTCCAGCGGATACGCTTCGAGCGGTTCCTTGCGGCGGTTGATCTCCGCAGCCAGCAACGAATTCGGTTGCCGCGATTCCTGCTTGATGGCCACCGTCAGCTTCTGCGCGCTGAACGGCTCGACGCCCGCGCCGGCCAGGTAGGCCTGCGGGTTGAATTTCTTCGGCGGCGACAGCGGCGTCACGTTCGGCTTCACCTCGCGGCGCTGCTGCTCGATCCACTGCTGCAACTCGTCCTGCGCATCGCCACAGGCGGTCAGGGTGAGCGCCATGATGGCGCTCGCACAGGCGGCTGCCGGCCAACGCAATGTGGTTCCCGTCATTTCTTCGCTCCCGCGGCCTTCGCCGCAGCCTGGCGCTGCGCTGTGATCTCGTTCGGATCCAGATAGCGGTAGGTTCTGGCCGTCGCGTCCATGCCCAGCAACCCGTTGGCGTCTCTGGTGTTGGCAGCCGCGATCTGCATGTTGTGCAGCGTGACGATGCGCGAGAGGTTCGCCACATCGGCCGCGAACGCGCCGATGTCGTGGTAGCGCCCCGTCACCCGGATCGAGATTGGCAGTTCGGCGTAGTACTCCTTCACGAGCACCTGGCCAGGACGGAACAGCTCGAACTGCAGGCCGCGGCCGAGGCCCGCCTGGTTGATGTCCGACAGCAGCGCGTCCATCTCGGCCTTGCCGGGCAGTTGCTTCTCGAGCTGGGTCACGTATTCCTCGACCTGCAGCTTCTGCTTGCGCAATTCTTCGAGGTTCACGGCCTGCGCCAGCTTGCCCCGGTAGTCCTGCTTCAGGACGGGTTCMTTGTCGCGCTCGGCCTGCAACTGCTCGTCGACACCGGCGAGCAGCAGGAACCAGCCCACCACGACCACCATGATGGCCAGCACGAGCCAGGTGGCGAGCTTGGGGAGCATCGGCCATTGGCCGGGTTCATTGGGATTCAGCCCCCGGAATTGCGAGGCGGCAGCCCCGAAGACCGAGTTCAGATCGACGTTGACGGATTTCGCTTTCGTTGCCATGGCGTCTCGATGGTCAGGGCTTCTTCGCAGCGACGGCGGCGCTGGCCGCAGCACCCGGCACGACGGCCGAGGCAGCGACTGCGGCCGCGTCGACATCCTGCGGGCGCTTGATGGTCACGCGCATCGAGAAGTCGAACAGGCGCTTTTGCTCGCGGCTGGCCGTCTGCACGGTGGCCGCCTTGATCTCGACCAGCTCCGGCTTCGTCAGCCATTCGGAGTTGTTGCTCGTGTTTCTCAGCAGCTCGGACACGCGCTCGTTGGTCTGCGCGATGCCGGTCAGCTGCAGCACCTGGCCTTCCTGCTTGATGCTGCTGAAATAGACGCCTTCGGGCGTCTGCTTGACGAGTTCGTTGAGCACGTGAACCGGCAGGTTGCGATCGATCTGCAGGTCTTCGACCGCTTTCTGCCGTGCCTTGAGCGCGTCGATCTCGGCACGCAAGGATGCGATG
>NZ_JBFUGN010000099.1:0-11676 GCF_056402895.1 Rhizobacter sp. P3_B12
GACGGGGTCGGTGCGGGCGCGGGGGAAGGCGCCGGTGCCGGGGCGGGTGCCGGAGAAGGGGCCGGCGCAGGCGCTGGCGTCGGTGCATCCGACACCGGGGGCGGCGCACTGGCGTCCTCGCCGTCCTTGCCGCCGCAGGCGGCCAGCAGCGCAACGCTGAGGAAGGTGGCGGCCAGGTGTCGGCCGCGGTGGCCGTGGCGCAGGGCGTTTACAAACGGCATGACGCGTCTCGCTTGCTTGCAAATGTGGCGCTTCGTGTCAGCCGGTCACGCCCGTTCGGGACGTGTTCCGTCAGGACACGGCGGTCATCCCCGGCGTTCGGGGGTCATGCGGCAAGGGCTGCAGGATCGGTGCCCGCGGTCAGGCTACGGCTTGTGCAGTCCGTAGCGCGAGACTGGCAGAGCCCTCTGGGGCATCGTCTGAATCTGCATCCACGTGACGAACAGGCTGACCGGGGCAGAGCCCCCTCGTGCGGCGACCAGATGGCGTCGATCTCGTCGCCCGATCCCGACAGGATCCACCCGGGCCCCCCGACGACCTGGACGAGGTTCTCGACGATGCTTTGAGGATGGTCAACGCAATCGACCTCGACCCGAATGACGTGTGAACCTGCGGGCTTGGCGTAGGGTTTCACATCGACGCCTACAACCTTTCCGATGTCGACGACGGAATGCCGCATCAGGACCATTGCCCGCACCTCGTCACCTTGAGCCAGCGGGACTATCACTGTGCAAAGTTCAATCCTGAATCGCGAGGCGGGATTCATCGGCTGCGCTCCTGCCCCCGCGCGCCGATGATCGAGAGAGCCTCCTTCGCCACATCGACAACGCCGCCCCATTCCGGGAGCACAATGTATTGCGCATCGGACAGCGCAGTGCCGTGCTTTTGAAGGATGCTCTCAATGATCTTCACCAGCCTCTCAATGAGTACGGCTTCCGAGTCGTTGCGGAGAATCCAGCCCATCATGGCCCGAGGATCTTCGGCCAGTTGCGTATCGTCGTACAGGAAGTGAACCGCATAGTCGAACTCGTCGTGCTCGATCGTTCCTTCCTTGCCCTTTGCGACCCACACCCGTTGCTGATATTCAGCGTCGGAGAGAGCGCGAAGATGATTCACAAGCTCCTCACGCATCTCTGGGTACTTGATCTCGCTCATGGCTTGTCCCAGCTTGACCACTGGAGTCACTCTACCCCAGCGGCCTCATCGCGATCATTCTTGACACCTGCACAAGACTCGGCCAAGCGTTTTAGAGTTTTCCTAGGAAAACTCGCTGTCGTGCGCGGCGATAGCCTCCTCAACAGAGTTAAACCACTTGCATCGCTCATCGGGCGCTATTTCCATGAACAGTTCAGCAAATTGCATCTCTGATCTTTGAATCTGGCTCGCGTCAATTGGTAGTTTGAAAAAATCGGCACTCTGCACCGCGAACCGCCTAGTTGTAGTGTCCTCAAAGCACCGGTAGAGAACCGCCCTCGCTGCATCCAAACGCTTCCAAACTCTCAGTTCAGCGTAAAGAATATTCATATCAAAATCCTGGTGGGGGAACCGGTATCCAGCGGCCAGACTCAACGCGCGCATTCGTATTTGCTCGGCTGTTCTTGAATTGAGTAATGTAGTTCCCCTCTTGATCGGTAATGACGACTCGATCACCAGAAACATAGACCTTATTGCCTGACAAGTCATCTGTGTATTGCTTGCCATCGCGAATTACTGCATTCCTATCGCCAACGTTACGATTGGCATCCGTCTTAGCCTCGTCCGCACGCTGCTTGCTGTGGTCGGTTTCGTTTCGGCGGTTCCCTTCGTCGTCTGGCGGCGGAGTCTGCGGACTTGTGCTGTTTGCCCCCGTTGGCGAAGAAGGCGCAGCATCTGCCGCCTCGTCCGCTTTCGGCAGTTTATCCCCCGACGCCCCCGAGCCTCCGACGACGTTGCTCATCATCTCCGCCAACGCCTCTCGATTCTCGTAGATGGCGTAGCCTGCGGTGATTGCGAGAAGAACAAGCCGACCTTGTGGGGTCAGTCCCACAAGGATCCGGGACCCATTGAGCAACGCTCGTCCCTGGGGACTGACCGCAAAGTTACGAAGTGCGATCAGACCCATCGCCGCCAATTCCTTGAATGCATTGACGCAGGACGGATTATCGGCACATGACGGCTTGTTCCCTTTGACCGCTACCCGAGGTAGTCGGGCCGGCTCGTCCTCATATCCGCTCGGATCGATGAAGTTCAGCGGATCGTTGCCCACATAGCTGTAGCGGTTGTAGCTCTGGCTGTGCCCTGGATGCGAGACGAACGGGTCGGCACTGATGAAGCGCACCAGCACCGGGTCGTACACCCGGCCATTCATGTGCACGAGGCCGATGCTGCCGCGGTCCAGGTGCTCATGCCCCGTGTAGCCCCGGTCCGTGCTCACGGGCTGGATTGCATTGAGCGGGTCGGCTGCGCCCACAGTCGAGCCGCTGGCCGTGCGACGATCACCCCATGGGTCGTACGCGAGCCGCTCCGTCGGCATCCCAGTCACATCGGTGACCACGCTGATCGAACCCAGGTGATCAACCAGAAGGTACTTCACATCCTCGCTGCCGTTGCTTCGCCGCGTGTGTATCGCGACGGTCCGGCCATCCACGTTCACGTAGTGCTTGTATTCGGTGAGGCCGCTCTGGCTGCTCACTTCCTTCTCGAATTGCGGCGAGTCGAGGTAGACCGTCCTCAGCGTGCTTCCACCTTCGGTCCAAGTCTGCTGCACGCGCTGGTGTTCACTGCCATACAGGAAGCTGCTGACGCCGGAGCCGTTGGCAAGCGTCAAGGGCATGTTGAAGCTGGTCCAGGCGATGCTGCGCCCTGCCCCCGCCAGCATGTTGCCGTTGGCGTCGTAGCCGAAGCTGGGAGTCGCCATGCCGTTGACCGTGCCCGTGACACCGGCGACGGCATGTGGCCGCACGCTACCCGCTCCGCTGGCGTTGTATGAATACGAACCGACACCCTGCTTGCTCGTCACATTCCCGATCGAGTCGTAGGTCACCGACTTGACCTCCCCGCCCATCGGAGCGCCTGCTGCCACCAACTGCTCCGTGGTCAAGCGGTTGAGGTTGTCGTAGCCGAACACCTCGTCCGTGCCCGTGACCAGATCCCGCCGCCGCTGCAGACGGCCGAGGTTGTCATAGTTGTAGGCTTGATTCTGGGTACCCGCCGGATTGCTCGCGGTGCCCGACTGGACGGTACTCAGTCGACCGGTCAGCGGTTCATGGCTTCGAGCGCTCGACAGGCCGTTGCCGTAGCTCTCGCTGACGACATTGCCGTCCGCATTGGCGGCATTGCGCGTCCAGTAAATGGTGGCGCCGCTCGAGACGCTGGCTAGGAAGCCCAGCGGCGTGTAGTTGTACTGCAGGCTGAGCGGCAATGCGCCGGTGCTCAACGGGTAGGTCAGGCCTTGCGGCCGACCCGCCTCGTCGTAGCTCCATCGCACCATATAGTCGGCGTCGACATGATGGGTCTGGGTCGTCAGGCGCCCCAGGTTGTCATAGGCATTGCGCCGCCAATAGCCGTTGTCCGACGTCGCCTCGCAGAGTTTTCCCTTTGCCTTGTTGCAGTCCAACCCTGCCTGCGTGGTTTCGAAGAACCAACGGCTTGTCAAGTCCGGCTCGCGGCGCTCCGTCATGCGGCCGAGCCGGTCGTAGACGTAGTCGGTTCCCTGCCCCTTGGCATCGGTGAGGTGGGTGACCTGGCCCAGGTTGTCCACCACATAGGCCCAGCGCCCCAGGTCCGGATCGTTCAGCGCGATCTTCCTGCCACGCAAGTCGTACTCGGTGACGATCTCGTTGCCCTTGGCATCGGTGCTCTTCGCGAGGTTGCCCCAGGCGTCGTAGGCATACACCACGGCGCTTGCATCCACCGATCCTTCGGCATTGACGACAGTGGAAAGCCGGCCTTGGCTGTCGACGGTCTCCCGGGTCACCACACCCCTGACATTGGTCGTGGTGCGGCTGCGACCGTCGTAGCCGTACGTGACGGTCGTTTCATCGGGCAACTGGGCCAGCACGACGCGCCCCAGCAAGTCATGGCTGTATTGGGTCCAGCGGATGAGGGGGTCGCCGATGCGATAGTTCGCCGCCTCGTAGGCCACACGCCCGAGGTTGTCGAACAGCGTCTCGCGGTAGATCTCCTGGCCATCGAACCCCGACTCGACACGGAGCACCGGTCGACTCAGCGTGTCGTAGTAGATCCTCGAAGGCGGCGTCACCACCGCGCCGCTCGCGACCACGGCCTCGGTGCGCTTCACCACGAAAGCGGACGTTCCCGCGCAGCCCGCGCAGGGTTGATAGGTCAGCGTCTCGCGCGTGCCGTCGGCACGCGTTGCGGTCAGCAAGCGCCCGAAGGGATCGTAGGTCAAAGTGGTCTGCAGCAGGTTCGGGCTTTCCAGCGTCAGCATGGTTCCGAGTTGCCAATCGAACGTCCTGGTCTCCCGGTGACCCAACGCGTTGTCCACAGTGAGCGGCAAGCGCCCGCGTAGGTCGTAGGCCAGCGTGACCTCGGTGCGGGTCGCGATCTGGGCGCCACTGACACTGCGAGTCTTGAGATTGCCGTAGTCGTCGTAGGTGAAATCGGTCGCCAGTCGCAGGTTGGCCTGCGCGCCCCCGCCGTTGTTCGGCTCGACGATGCGCTGCCGAAGAAGCCCGTTCGCGTAGTAACTGTTCGCGGTGGTCCTGGTACTGCCGGGCGCGTTGGGAGCCGTGGCCGAAACGCTCACAGTGACTGGCTGGCACAGGATCCAGTTGCCGATGTCGTTCTGGTAGCCGACCGACATCGTGTTGCTGAAGCCATCCGGTGCGCCGCTCGATGTCTTGTAGACGGTCGTCACCTGCTGCGCGTTGCCGCAAGTCGGGTCGTACGCACTGGCTGTCGTCTCAACCCAGTTCTTGAAGGCGCCGTTGAGATCGTTCGTCTTCTCGATCGTGGTGGCGGACTGAACCTTGGCCACCGGTCCTTGAAGATTGGTGTCATAGGTGTAGGCGGTCTCGCTCAGCACCGTACCGCTCTCACCGATGAACTTCACGCCCTGCTGCAGGCCCGTCAACGGAAACGCCTGATACCGGGTGCTGCGTGTTCTGAGCCCGGCCGGCGAAGTTACGGTGGCGGCCGCGTAGCCCAGGAAGCCACGCCCGGACAGGTCGACTCGCGATCCTTCGTAGGCATAGTGTTCCTCGTGCATGCCGCCTACGCCATCGCTGGTCAGCACCCGTTGCACCGCAGGCGTGTTGTCCTGGATGTCGAGCACGGGAAAAGTCGCACCACTGCCCTTGGTATAGATGCTGGGATCCGAGATGGGCCTGTACTCGACGGAAGCCGAGGCTCCCAGACCGTTGACGACGCCGGCCAGCTTGTCCGGATACTTGGAGGAGCCCGAGATGCAGTGAGGCGTGCTCGCAGATCCGGTGTCGGTGCGATAGCAGAGATCTGCGTTGCCGTCGCCCGTCGCATCCACGACGGATCCATGCCTGTCCCAAGCACCGACGGGCGCCTGGAAGGTTGCTCCGAACCCCGATCCGGTCGACAACGTGCATTCCAGGTACGCGTTGGCGCTCGGCGTGCCGGTGACCCACCCGCGCACGCGGCAGAAATCGGCCTTCCCATCACCGTTGACATCGGGCCACATGCGCGAAGTGTCAATGGCGGCAGATCTCGCGTAGCCGACCTGGAGATTCGTCACCGCGACGGTGTCGCCGAAGCCGACACCGGTGGACAACGTGCACAGCAGGGATCCGGGGGTGTCGTCCACATTGTCGGTCGCGCTCACCACTCGGCAGAAGTCAGCCAGGCCATCGCCGTTGACATCGACCCACGCCAGACCCTTGCCTATGGCGTCCCCAATCGGCACAGCTCCCGTGGCCTTCTCAGCGGCAAATCCCGATGGCCCCCATTGGCGGCAATGAGCACCCGTCAAATCCACGTAGCACAGCGACAGGATGCCGTCGCCCGTGATGTCGACCCAGTCGACCGACTTGAGCGAGCTGGGCATGTCCCCCAGAACGACCGCCGATGCAAATCCCGTTCCGGTGGACAGGCTGCATTGCGCCCAATACGGCGTCTGGAATCCGTAAGTGATCGCGCAGTGATCAGCGAGGCCGTCACCATTGACATCGCTGTACTGGTTCCGGCTTCCCACGCGCGTGGCCCACGAGGGCACCTGCATCGTCGCCAAGACGCCATCCGCTTTCATCGCGAAGCAGAGGCTCTGCCCGCAGATGTCCTGCACTCCGTCACCGTTGACGTCGACAAAGAACACTTCTGCACCGAGCAGCGACCCCACCTTGAGCGCCAGCGGGGCGGCACCTCCTGGCTGCGTCAATGCACACAAGATGTCGAAGATTGTCGGGTCTTCGGTCGACTGCGGGACGTTGGCGGTCAGGACGCAATGATCCGGGCGGCCGTCTCCGGTGACATCCACCCAGTAGTCCCTTTTCATGTCGCCGGTGAGCAAGCCTCCCCATTGCTGCCCATCACTGGGCAGGTCAACGGTACTTCCGACGAACCCCGCCAGCGAGTCGTTCCACGTGAACGTCGTCGAGGGCAGGCACACCCCGTTGCCCGCGCATTCGGTGACGTCCCTGATGCGCGAACGCCCGGTCGCCGTGCCGATGGAATAGGTGAGTTGATAGTCCTTGACCAGCGCCGATTCCGCGTAGGTCTTGACGTGCGTCAACCGTGCCGCACCGATGACCTTGGCGCCCAGCACGTACCGCAGCTCCGCATCGGGTCGAGAGAAGTCGTATTCGAAACGAACCGAGTTGTACGGTGTGATCGGCGTGCCGGCAGTCGCATTGCCGGTGTAGTCGATGCGGCTCGGATAGAGCTGCCCGG
This sequence comes from Rhizobacter sp. P3_B12, assembly GCF_056402895.1. Lineage (NCBI taxonomy): Bacteria > Pseudomonadati > Pseudomonadota > Betaproteobacteria > Burkholderiales > Sphaerotilaceae > Rhizobacter > Rhizobacter sp. P3_B12. Next base: position 6,859 of record NZ_JBFUGN010000099.1, read on the forward strand.
TCGCGGCGTCAAAGGTGTAAGTCACCGTGTAGTAGTTGCCTCTCGCGTCGGTCACCTTGTTCAGCGCCCATTGCAGCGGCGTCGCATGGCCTGCAAGGATCATTCGCGCGTCGGCGGTGGCGCCGTACTCCATCACGGTGCCATCGCGCCGCCATGTCTTGAATGAGGCCGGCCCGTTCCCGCTGGTTCCCACTGCGACAACCTTGACGAAGCTGTCCACTTCCGTGCGGTACTCGCTGGACGGAGCACCATAGGCGCCGCCGCCCAGGAGATTGAGTCGCTGACCGTCCATGCAGAATCGATCGTCGAGCGTGAGCAACACACCGGCGCGCACGCCGTCCTGCGCCTGGGTGCGTGGGCAGCGGATGATCGCACCGAGGCCCGACAGAGACCAGCCGACGCCGATCGCGCCATTGCCACCGGCACTGTCGTATTGCAATGAGACTGCGGGCACCATCCCCGCCGTGCCGGGCGGAACGGCAATCGGAATGTTGTATTGCGCAACACCGATGGCATTCACGGTCAACGCGCCCGCCGTGGTGCCGGGCAAGCCCGTGCCGTTGGATGGCAACGGCGCGACGAAGGCAACATTGATGTTGATGGCAGCCGACGTCTTGACTGCACCCTGGTTGTCGGTCGCGCGAGCAGTGACGGCGTGCGTTCCCGCCGCCACGTTGTGCCAGAGGAAGTTGTACGGCGGCCCCGATGTCAGCGTTGCAATCACGCTGGCGCCATCCAGCAACTCCAACTTGGAGATGCTTCCGTCGGTATCGCTCGCGGTGGCGCTGAGTGGAATATCCCAACCGGGCTGATACGTGGCGCCGCTCATTGGCGCCGCCATCGCGACGACGGGAGGTGCGTCGACGATGAAGCTCACCGCCGGCGAGTCGAGGGTCGCGCCGCCGTTGTCGAAGGCACGCGCCTGCACGCTGTGCGCACCGGTGGCATTGGTGCTCCATGTCAAGCTGAATGGCGCACTTGTCGCCGAGCCTGCGAGCGCACCGTCGACGCGGAACTCGACTTTGGCAATGCTTCCATCGACATCGCTGGCCTGAGCCACGAGATTGACCGTTGCCGGCAAGCCGTTCGTGATGACCGCCCCGCTCGCCGGCGAGGTCAGCGAGACAGTGGGAGGCTGGTTCACCACCCAGCTGAAGGCCGTGGAATCCGTGAAGGCCCCATAGGCGTCCGTCACACGCGCCACGATGCTGTAGCTTCCGCGACCGACGCCGGACCAGTTGAAAGCAAAGGGCGGCGCCGTCAGCGCCGAGGAGATCGCCGTGCCGTTCGCCAAGTAGGTGACGTTGCTCACTCCACCGACGTTGTCGCCCGCGGTGGCTTGCAACGCAATGCTGCCCGGCGCCAGGCCGTTCGCGTCGGTGGTGCTCAGCGAAACTGTCGGGCGATCGTTCGCGATGACGGTGGCGGAAGCCGAGTTCTGGGAAAGGCCGCCGTTGTCGGTGGCACGCGCCACGATGCCGTAGCTTCCCGGCCCCATGCCGCTCCAGGTGAAAGCGTAAGGCGGCGCAGTGAGCGCGCCGCTGATCGCCGTTCCGTTGGCGAAGTATTGAACCGAGGCAATGCTTCCGTCGGCGTCCGACGCCGTTGCGGTCAGGTTGAAGTTGCTCGGCGCTGTCGACACGGTGCCACTCGCAGGCGTTGTCAGCGCCACGCTCGGAGCCTGATTCACCACCCAGCTGAATGCACTGGCGTCTGTTGTGGAGCCGTAGGCATCCGTCGCACGCGCAACGATGCTGTAGGTTCCTCTGCCGACATTGGTCCAGTTGAGGGTGTAGGGCGCCACACCGAGCGCCCCGGAGATCGCGCTGCCATTGGCGTAATAGGTGACATTGCTGACACCTCCAACACCGTCAGYGGCGCTCGCTTGCAGCGTGATGCTGCCGGGCGCAACGCCATTGGCGTTTGCCGTACTCAATGCGATGGTCGGACGGTCATTGGCTACGACGGCAACCGCCGTGGAGTCTCTCGAAAGCCCTTCGTTGTCGGTCGCGCGAGCGACGATGCTGTAGCTTCCGGCGGACATGCCGCTCCAGCTGAACGCATACGGCGATGCGGCAATCGCGTTGCTGATCGGAGCACCGTTCGCGAAGTACTGAACCGAGCTCACGGTGCCGTCTGGATCGGACGCGGACGACGTGAACCCGAAGCTGCCCGGGATGGTCGAGACCGTGCCGTTGGCCGGTGCGGTGATGCTGACGTTGGGCGCCTGCATTGCGACCACATTGACCGTCACCGTCACCAATGCGCTGGAGGTCACTCCTGTCCTGGCATCGTCCGTCGCCTTCACCCCCAGCGCGTGCGTACCGGGAGACACACCGGTGAAGGTGTAGGTGTAGTCTGAATACGGACGCTCCAGGTCCGGATCCTGCCCGTTGGCCGTGATCGTGGCATTGCCTAGCAGCGTTCCGTCCAGATAGACGCCCACATTCCGAATGGGGAATGTGTAAGGCCCGCCGGTGGTCGTCACTACATCGCCTGTGGCTCGCCCTGTCACCGTGACGTTGACCGTGCCGGTCGTCCGCAAGGTGAGGTTGTTCGCCGGCTGGCTGATGGCAACGGTGGGGTAAGCGCATCGCGTGTTCACACACCCGGCCACGGCCACGGGAGCCGCGAGCCAGCTTGCCAGGTAGATCGCTGCAATGGCGTATGCGCCAGACGCTGCTCGTTGCAGTGCGCGGCGCATGGCGCCGCCATCGTTCCTGTGGAACTTCATTGGTTTCCTCCCTCAATGGGCTCGACTGCGCGGGCCTTTGACTTGTATGCGGCCAGACTGCTGAAGCGCCATCCAATATAAAGATCCGATGGGTTGAGCATCCACTTGCAATAGCACTTGCCCATCGGTTGCGAATGATTACAACAGCGCACATGCAAGCAAGTCAATAGCGTCGTGGCTGCGGCCACTGCCCAGCCCCATGCGTCGAGCCACGCATGCCGATTCATCGTCATCTTCTTCTCCCTGATCAAGCGGGTTGCGATTGCGAGCGCGCAGTCTCGCGATCCAGCCCGACGAGCGTCAGGTGAAAGATGTCCGGGTCAAATTTCTCAGATAGCGGGTTCTCGAAAAGCGATGGCCCGTCTCAGGCGTCATGCACGCCCGCGCCGTCAACGCGCAACGCACCCTGCCCCGCCAGCTCGGCCACGAGCTGGCGACAACCGGTCGACGCATCGGCCCAGCCCAGCTGCCGCGCGATGCCGGCGAACAGCCGCGTCGCCTCGGCCCACGCCAGCAACGCCGGCCAGTCCTGCGAGCGCTGCTCCATCAGGTGGTACTTCAGCAGCACCTTCGCGCCATGGCGCGCATGGCGCAGCGGATCGGCGCGGAAGCCGGCGAGCCGCGAGCGGGCGCGCGACAACGCGCCGGACACGTCGTCGAAGGGCGCCCCGTGGCCGGGCACCACGATCYGCACCGGCAGCCGCTCGACCACGTCGAGTACCTCTTCGACCTCGTCGAACGCATCGACACCGTCGAGCTCCGGGAACACCACGCCGAAGCCGTTCTCCCACAGCGCATCGGCCGACAGCAGCACACCCTCTTGAGGCTCGAACAACATCAATGACTTGGGATCGTGGCCCGGCGCCGCCAGCGCCTGCCACGCCCGGCCGCCGGCCTGCAGCACCTCGCCCGGCGCCAGCGACGACTGCGCCGTGAAGCGCTCGCACAGCTGGCCGGTCGCGCGGTACGACAGCGCATCTTCGTCCCAGGCCTGCACCGTGTGCCAGCTGGCGATCGGCACCGTGACGGCAGCGCCCAGCGCGCGCTGCAGCGYCGCGTTGCCGCCGCAATGGTCGGAGTGCAGGTGCGTGTTGACGATGCGCGCGAGCGGCGCGCCGGCCAGCGCCTGCCGCACCAGCGCCAGCGTCTGCGGTGCATGCAGGCAATGGCCGCTGTCGACCAGCAGCGCGCCCTCGCCATGCAGGCCGTGCAGCAGCACGTTGTTCGACGACAGCCAGCCGCGCTCCAGCACCGCCACGCCGGCAGGCAGCGGTGTCGTCATTGCCGGATGGCCTCGATGCCGATCTGCAGCTTCACCGTGTCGCCGACGACCGGCAGCCCGTAGGTGATGCCGAAGCCGCTGCGCGAGAACTCCGCCTCGAAGTCGCCACCGCAGACCTCGCGCTTGAGCACCGGGTGCTCATAGCAGTTGAAGCTCACCGCGCGCAGGCTCAGCGGCTGCGAGGCGCCGTGCAGCGTCAGTTCGCCACGCAGCTCCACCGGCTTGCCGTCGGCGAAGCGGAACCGGCTGGCGACGAAGTAGGCCTGCGGGTGGTTCTTCACGTCGAGGAAGCTGTGGCTGCGCAGGATGGTGTCGAGCGGTGCCACGCCGCTGTTGATCGACGCGGTGCCGATCGTGATCGACGCTTCGCCTTGTTGCGCCGCACGATCGAGCGTGACGTGGCCGGCGATGTCGTCGAAGCGGCCGCGGCTGGTCGAGGTGCCGAAGTGGCGCACCTCCCACTGGATGTGGGTGTGCGCCGGATCGATCAGGTAGACCGTCTGTTTTTCGGGCGCGGCAGGCGCTTGCGCGACGGGTGCTTGCGCGGCCGCCAAGTGGGCACCCGCCAGCAGCGCGGCAGCCAGCAAACCGCCGCGAACGGGTGCGGGTTTCAGAGCAGTGAGGGAGGCAGACATGCGTGCTCTCGGGGACGACAGGCTGTCGATAATGCGGCATCCGGCCGATCGTTGCCGCCAAGGACGTCCATGCCCGCAGTTCCGGCGGAATCCTCCACCTCCTCGCCGCACCTCGGCGCCGACCTGGCGCGCCGCATGGCCGACGAGCAGACGGCACTGCTCTACCA
>NZ_JBFUGN010000100.1:0-11600 GCF_056402895.1 Rhizobacter sp. P3_B12
TCCTGGTTCTTGATCGAGTCGATGATGTGGCACACCCGACGGGGCACGTACTGGCCGCTCGTGGGATCTTTTCCCTCCAACTCCCTGTCGATCCGGATTTCATGGACGGCGAGTTCTGCCAACACGCCATGCCCGTACCTTTGCCGCATCTCGTCGCCGAGGCTGATCAGGGCGTGCCTGCGACGGTCTGGTCTTTGATCGATGGACCTGCTGGCCTTCCTCGCGTGGTCCTCGATGAAGCCGCTCAGCTTGATGACCTTGCAGGATGCGTAACCGAATGCCGTCTTGAGCATGTCCTGCAGTTTTGCGGCGACTTCATGGACAGGTGAGCCGATGGGGCCGCACAGGGCGATGACGAGTTCGCGCGTGTGAGTCGACGCCAATAGGTCCGAGGTGGCTGTGCCTTCGAACAGTTCTGCCGAGCGGGCGTGCTTCGGAGGGGCGAGTACGGGGCGAGGTTTGTTCATGTCTCTGAATTCCAGATTCACAGCGGGCGGGCGATGCACTGCTACTTCGGAACTGCCATGGAGCGTCGCCGACGCTGCAATGCGGCGAATTCTGTGCCTCGCCTGCGAGCCCGCCAAGAGGGGAATCGTCAACCACCGTCAACGGCATCCATCATCTGGGGGATGCCGGCTTTGTAGCACCTGCTCTGGATCGTGCCGTTCCCCACTAGACTGCCACCCCATGACCAAACTCGCCCTCACCTGCCTCGCGCTCGCCCTCACCGCCTGCGCCTCCGACGCCCCGCGCCAGACGCTCACGCAGGCCGGCGAGGCGATGGTCACCCCGCTGAACGACCTGAACCTGATCCGCACCGACATCCCCGCACCGCTGCAGGCCGCGCAGAAGGCGCCGTACGCGGTGCCGTCGCCGGCCGGCTGCACGGCGCTGGTCGCCGAGGTGCAATCCCTCGACGCGGTGCTCGGCCCCGATCTCGACACGCCGCCGTCGTCCAGCAACCCGAGCCTGATCGAGCGCGGCGCCGGCACCGCCAGCGGCATGGCAGTCGGCAACCTGCGCAGCGCTGCCGAAGGCGTGGTGCCGTTCCGCGGCTGGATCCGCAAGCTCAGCGRTGCCGAGCGCTATTCGCGCGATGTCGCCGCCGCCATCGCCGCCGGCACCGTGCGCCGTGCGTTCCTGAAGGGACTGGGCGCCGCCGCGACGTGCGAGATCCCGGCCATGCCGCGCGCCGCCAGCTGAGAGAGGGGCTCGGATGAGACGGCACCTGCTGCTCGCGGCCACCGCGGTTGCGCTGTGCCTGCCGGTCGTCGACGCGGCCCACGCGGCCGACGCGCCGCCGGTCGGCTACTACGGCATCGGCATCTCGGTGAAGACCGACGGCGGCATGCCGTGGAACCCGAAGCTGCAGAGCGTGACGATCTCGCGCGTGGCGCCTGCGTCGCCGGCCGCGCAGAAGGGCGTCGCGGTCGGCGACCAGGTGATCGCCGCCGACGGCCTGACGATCGCCGGGCGCAAGGCCCGCGAGCTGGAGCCGGTGATGCACAAGACGGTCGGCCAGTCCTTGCGCCTTGCGCTGAAGCGGCCGGACGGCAAGGCCTACGAGGTGACGCTGGTCGCGGTCGCGAAGCCCGCCCCCGCGGCACCGGCCCGGTGACGACGCTGCAGGTCAGGGTCAAGCCGAACGCGCGCCTGCGCCAGCTCGAGGCCCAGCCGGACGGCAGCTGGCTCGCCCACCTCAAATCGCCCCCGATAGATGGCAAGGCCAATCAGGAACTGATCGCGCTGATCGCCGAACATTTCGGCTTGCGCAAATCGCAGGTGCAGATCAAGAGCGGGGCGTCCGGCCGGATGAAGCTGGTGCAGTTCGAGTGACGAGCTTGCGGTGTCGCGCAGTTTTCCTCGATGTCGCCATGCTGACCATCACTGCCGAAGACCCCGGATCGCCCGATGCGCGGGCGCTGATGGACGAACTCTCCGACACGCTCGCCGCGATCACCGGCGACCCGGGTCGCTCCTCGTTCGATCCGGACGACGTGCGCCATCCGCTGGCGCGCTTCGCTGTCGCGCGCGACGCGCAGTCGCGGCCGCTCGGCTGCGGGGCGCTGCGGCCGCTGCAACCGGGCATCGCCGAACTGAAGCGCATGTACGCCCTGCCTGGCACCCGCGGCGTCGGCTCGGCGCTGCTCGCCTTCCTGGAAGCCGAGGCGTCTGCCCTCGGCTACCACGCCCTGTGGCTGTCGACCCGTGTCGTCAACGAGCGGGCCGTTCGCTTCTACGAATCGCGCGGCTATGCGCGCATCCCCAACTTCGGCCACTACGCCGGGCGCACGCAGTCGGTGTGCCTGGCGAAGGCGCTCGACGTTTCCCAGAACAGATCCGAGACAAACCCATGACCCATCCCTATCAAGACCCGGCCCGCCCGGTCCCCGAACGCGTGGCCGACCTGCTCGCGCGCATGACGCTCGACGAGAAGATCGCGCAGCTGCACGCCTTCTGGCTGGTGCTGTCCGAGGACGGCAACCATCGGCCGCGCATGGACAGCTTCACCGGCGGCAGCGACGCCGACACGGTGCGGCACGGCCTGCGCCATGGCCTGGGCCAGATCTCGCGCCCGCTCGGCAGCCACAGCGTCGACGCGGCCAGCGGCGTGCGTGCGCTGAACCGGCTGCAGAAATTCCTCGTCGAGGAGACCCGGCTCGGCATCCCGGCGCTGTCGCACGAGGAGTGCCTGGTCGGGCTGATGGGTCGCGGCGCGACGCTGTTCCCGTCGGCGCTGTCGTATGGCGCGACCTGGAACCCCGAGCTGGTCGAGCAGGTGGCGCAGGCGATCGGCCGCGAGGCGCGCAGCGTCGGCTGCCACCAGGGGCTGGCGCCGGTGCTCGACGTCTCGCGCGACGTGCGCTGGGGCCGCACCGAAGAGACCTTCGGCGAGGACCCCTACCTCGTCGGCGTGCTGGCCACGCGCTATGTGCGCGGGCTGCAGGGGCCGCGCCGCGACCTGCTCGCCACGCTGAAGCACTACGCCGGCCACTCGGCCAGCGAGGGCGCGCGCAACCACGCGCCGGTGAGCCTCGGCTGGCGCGAGCTGAACGACGTGTTCCTGCTGCCGTTCGAGATGGCGGTGAAGCAGGCGAACGCCGGCTCGGTGATGCCGGCGTACCACGACATCGACGGCGAGCCGTCGCATGCCTCGCAGCACCTGCTGACCGAGGTGCTGCGCCGCCAGTGGGGCTTCGACGGGCTGGTCGTCGCCGACTACGTCGGCATCAGCCTGCTCTACCAGCACCATGGCGTGGCCGCCGACCGCGCCGAGGCGGCGGCGCAAGCGTTCAATGCCGGGCTCGACATCGAGCTGCCCGGCGACGACTGCGCGCCGCAGCTGCGCGTGGCCTTGGAGCGCGGCCTGATCACGATGCAGAAGATCGACGAGATCGTCGCCCGCGTGCTGACCGAGAAAATCCGGCTCGGCCTGTTCGAGCGGCCGTATACCGACGTCGCCGCCATCGCATTGCAGCAGCCCGAAACGATCGCGCTCGCGCGCGAGGTGGCGCGGCAATCGGTCGTCGTGCTGCACAACGACGGCGTGCTGCCGCTGGAGGCGCGCGCCGGCCGGCGCATCGCGGTGATCGGGCCGACGGCAGACGACCCGCTGGCGCTGCTTGGCGGCTACAGCTTCCCGGTGCACCTCATCCTCAACGATCAGATCAACGACCAGGCCGAAGGCGCCTCGCAGGTCGTCACGCCGCTGGCTGCGCTGAAGGCGGTGTTCGGCGACGCGAACGTGCGCTACGCGCAAGGCTGCCCGATCCTCGAGGAGCGCAGCGCCGGCGCGCCGGTCTTCCCCGGCGACGTCGCCGAGGCGGTGAACGGCGAGCGGGTCTCGCGCGTCTCGCAGCGCCGCGACGGCATTGCCGAGGCGGCGGCCCGCGCGAAGGCTGCCGATGTCGCGATCGTCTGCGTCGGCGATCTCGCGGGCCTGTTCCAGACCGGCACCGTCGGCGAGGGCTCGGACGCCGATTCGCTCGCGCTGCCCGGCGTGCAGCAGGCGCTGCTCGATGCGGTGCTCGACACCGGCACGCCGACCATCGTCGTGCTGACCGGCGGGCGGCCCTACACGCTCGGCGGGCGCGAGCAGGAGCTGGCCGCGCTGGTGATGGCCTTCGCCGGCGGCCAGGAAGGCGGCACCGCGATCGCCGAGGTGCTGAGCGGCGCGGTCGAGCCGTCGGGCCGGCTGACGCTGTCGGTGCCGAAGAGCGCCGGCGCGATGCCGTACTTCTACAACCACAAGCTGAAGAGCGCCGGCACGCCGATCGCGCTGCATTTCGGCAGCCGCCATCCGTTCGGCCACGGGCTGTCGTACACGGCGTTCGCCTACGACGAGCTGCAGCTCGCGCAGCCGCAGGTCGACATCGAGCGCGGCGAGATTGCGCTGTCGTGCCGCATCACCAACMCCGGCGCGCGCGCCGGCGTCGAGGTGCCGCAGCTGTACGTGCGGGACGTGCTGGCCTCGGCGGTGCGGCCGGTCAAGGAGCTGAAGGGCTTCGCCCGCGTGGCGCTCGCGCCGGGCCAATCGGCGCGCGTCAGTTTCCACCTGCCGGTCGACATGCTGAACTTCACCGGCGCGGCCGGCGCACGCATCGTCGAGCCCGGCGAGTTCGAGCTGCAGGTCGGTGCGTCGAGTGCCGACATCCGGCTGCGCACCCGCGTGCAGGTCACCGGCGCGGTGCGCACGCTGGGGCGCGACTGGCGCATGGAGAGCCGGGTCGTCTGTCAGATGCAAGGGTGAAGCAGACGTAGACTCGGCGAACCGTTGTTGCAGGTCCGCCATGTCCGAGCCGTCGAGCCATTTCCCTGTCCTCGAGACGCAGCGGCTGCTGCTGCGCGAGACCTCGCTGGCGGATGCGCCGGTGCTGTTCGCGATCCATTCGGATGCCGATGCGATGCGCTGGTTCGGCACCGAGCCCTTGCCCGACGAGCAGGCGGCGCAGAAGGTGATCGAGGGCTGGGCGACGGCGCGCACGCTGGCCAACCCGGGCATCCGCTGGGGCATCGAGCGGCGCGACGACGGCCGGCTGATCGGCACCTGCGGGATGTTCCGCTGGAACCGCCACTGGCGCGCCTGCATGGTCGGCTACGAACTCGCGCGCGAGGCCTGGGGCCAGGGCTACATGCACGAGACGCTGCTCGCGGTGCTGGGCTTCGGCTTCGTGCAGATGCAGCTCAACCGGGTCGAGGCGCAGGTGCATCCGGACAACGTCGCGTCGCTGAAGCTGGTGGAGCGGCTCGGCTTCGTGCGCGAAGGCCTGCTGCGCGAGGCCGGCTGGTGGGGCGGGCAGGCGCAGGACCTGGTGCAGTTCTCGCTGCTGCGGCGCGAGCAGCGGGTGGTGGTGCTGGATTCGTAGCCCGGATGGAGCGAAGCGCAATCCGGGAGCGGCGGCGAAAGTGAAGGACGGTCCCCGGATTGGCATCCGAGCTACGGGTTCGTCACCCCCTGGTGCACGCTCAGGAACACCTCCCCCTTGAACCACTGCTGCCAGCCACCCGCCCGCAGCCCGTCCATCACCGGCCCCTTCACCTCCGACAGGTCCAGCCGCATGCCGCGTGCGGCCAGCATGTCCTGCAGCGCGCGCAGCGCCTCCAGGCCGCTGAGGTCGATGCGGTTCACCGGCGCCATCTGCAGCAGCACGCGGCGCGTGTCCGGGTGAGTCGCCAGGTGCTGCGCGACCACGTCCTCCAGTTGGCGGGCGTTGGTGAACAGCAGGCTCTCGTCGATGCGCAGTGCCAGCACGCCCGGCGTCAGCTCCACTTGGTAGCGGTCGATGTTGCGGTAGTGCTCGGTGCCCGGCACGCGGCCGATCAGTGCCACGTGCGGCCGCGCGGTGCGCTGCAGCAGCAGCGCGATCGACGCCGCGACGCCCAGGCCGAGCGACCAGCCGGCGCCGAACAGCAGCATCAGCGCGGCCACCGCGACCATCACCACCCATTCGCTGCGCGCGTAGTGCCAGGCCTCGCGGAACGGCCCGAGCGCCAGGCCCGACAGCACCGCCACCAGGATGGTCGCGGCCAGCACCGGCGTCGGCAGCCAGCCGAGCGGCTGCGCCAGCAGCAGCATCGCCAGCACCATCAGCACCGCGGTGAACACGCCCGCCATGCGGGTGCGGCTGCCGGCCTCCAGGCTGACGATGCTGCGCGRGAAGCTCGCGCTGACCGGCATGCCGCCCGTCAGCGCCGCGGCCACGTTGGCCGCGCCCAACCCCGCCAGTTCGCGCCGCGGATCCACCCGCTGGCCGAGCCGGCGTGCCAGCGATTCGGCGACGACCAGGCTGCTGACGTAGGTGACCAGCGCGATCAGCAGCGACTGCGRCAGCAGCCCCCACCACAGCGCGGCGTCGAGCAGCGGCAGCGCGAACGTGGGCGACAGCGTCGGCAGCGCGCCGACCAGCGTCACGCCGTGCTGGTCGGCGCGGCTCAGCATCGCGATCGCCATCGCGCCGACCAGCACCGCCAGCGGCACCAGCCGGCCGATCAGCACCGCGCGCGGCCGGCCCAGCCGCGCGGCCAGCCAGGGCTGCGCATGGCGGCGCGTGAACCACAGCAGCGCGACCGCGCCCAGGCCGTAGGCCGCTGTCATCGGTGCCCACGGCCGCACTGCCTGCCACCAGCTGTGCAGCACCTGCACCGCGTCGGCACCGCGCGCCGACGAGCCGAGCAGCACCGGCAGCTGGCTGAGCGCGATCGACAGCGTTGCGCCGGTCTCGAAGCCGTGCAGCACCGGCACGCTGAGCAGCGCGGCCAGCGCATCGAGCCGCAGCCAGGCCGCCGCCAGCAGCAGCAGCCCGACCTCGGCCGCCAGCACCAGCGCGACCACGGGCGCCGGGGTGCCGGCCGGCGCCTGGCCGATCGCCTGCGCGATCATCAGTGCGAGCACCGCGGCCGGCCCGACGCCGAGCACCGGGCTGGAGCCGAGCGCCGCATACGCCACCAGCGGCAGCAGGCTCGCATACAGCCCGACCTGCGCCGGCAGCCCGGCGAGCAGCGCATAGGCCAGGCTCTGGGGGATCAGCAGCACGCTGATGACGAAGGCGGCGACCAGGTCGTCGCGCAGGGCCTCGCGACGGTAGGCGCGCCAATCCAGGCGCCAGGGGGTGAAACGCATGCGGCGATTGTCCGTCGAGTGCAATCCCCAAGGCAGCTGATTGCCTTCGGCGGGTGCCGGCCCAACACTCGCCGGGCGAGGCTGCGACCGCGGCCAGGGAGGCGACGACCATGTGGTGGCTCAACTTCAACCCGCAGTTCAACTGGCCGTTCAGCGGCTCGGTCGTGCAGGACATCCACCCCTCGCTGCTGGCCCGTGCCGGCAACGACGAGACCGAGCTGCGCGTGCTGCGCGAGGTGGCGTCGTACGGCAAGCAGATCGGCGTGCTCAGCGACCTGGTGCTGGGCCTGGCGAAGCGGCTGCCGGCCGGCGAGCTGGACGACGACGCCCGCCACGCACTCGACCAGCTCGAGGAGATGGCCGGCCGGATCGAGCGCATCAAGCTGGGCCAGGCACCGCTGCCGCCGACGGCCGACCAGGCCCGCTCGCAGCTGCAGGCGCTGCTCGCGCACTACCCCGAACTCGTGGCTGCCGTCCCCTCCGGACGCAAACGCTGAGTTTCCCGGCGTAAAGTCGCGGGCTGTTTCGGTGAACAGCCCACCCATGCGTTCGACAGTCGACTCCCCCGCCACCCCGCGACCGACCCGCCCCGCCATCAGCTGCGTGATGCCGGCCTACAACGAGGCCGCCAACCTGCCGGTGCTGCTGCCGCAATTGAGCGCGCACCTGGCCGGGCTCACCGACCGCTGGGAGGTCGTCATCGTCGACGACGGCAGCACCGACGGCACCGCGCTCGCGGTCGCGCCCTTCCTCTCGACGCCCGGCGTGCGCTATGTGCGGCTGTCGCGCAACTTCGGCAAGGAACAGGCGCTGACCGCCGGCATCGACCTGGCGCGCGGCGAGGTCGTCGTGCTGATGGATTCCGACCTGCAGCACCCGGTCGACCTGATCGACCGCATGGTGCAGGCCTGGGTCGGCGGGGCCGACATGGTGTGCGCCGCGCGCGCCTCGCGCGCCGACGAGACCTGGTCCAAGCGGCTGGGCACCTGGGCCTTCTACCGGCTCGTCAACACGAAGCACTCGGTGCACATCCCGGTGGATGCCGGCGATTTCAGGCTGATGGACCGGCGCGTGGTCGATGCGCTGAAGTCGCTGCCCGAGCGCAACCGCTTCATGAAGGGGCTGTACGCGTGGGTCGGGTTCCGCACCGAGATCATCGACTACACGCCGGCCGAACGGCATGCCGGCACCAGCAGCTTCTCGATGCGCAGCCTGGTGCGGCTCGCGCTGACCGGCGTCACCGCGTTCTCGAACGTGCCGCTGCGGCTGTGGAGCGCGCTCGGCGCGCTGATCGCGTTCGGCGGCATGGGCTTCGGGCTGCTCGTGATCGCCCAGCACTTCATCTACGGCCACGACGTGCCGGGCTGGGCCACGCTGGTGTGCAGCCTGATGTTCTTCAGCGGCGTGCAGCTGCTGTCGATCGGCATCCTCGGCGAGTACGTCGGCCGCATCTTCGACGAGGTCAAGCGCCGCCCGATCTACCTGGTGGCGAGCGAGGCCGGCCAGGGCCTGGCGGAGACGGAATCCCGATGACCGGCGCGCCGCGCACCCTCGGCCTGTGTGCCGACGACTTCGGGCTGTGGCTGTCGGTCTCGCGCGGCATCGCACGGCTGGCGCATGCGCAGCGCCTGACCGTGGTGTCGTGCATCACGACCGGCGATGCCTGGCGGGCCAGTGCGCCGTTGCTGGCCGACCTGCCCGACAGCGTCGAGTGCGGCCTGCACTTCAACCTGACCGAGGGGCTGCCGCTGAGCGCCGAGCTGGCGCGCGTGTGGCCGGTGCTGCCGCCGCTGCCCACGCTGATCGTGCAGGCCCACCTGCGCCGGCTGCCGGTCGACGCGCTGCGCGCCGAATGGCAGGCGCAGCTGGCCGCCTTCACCGACGCGACCGGCCGCGTGCCGCAGACCATCGACGGCCACCAGCATGTGCACCACCTGCCGCAGGTGCGCGAGCTGCTGCTGCACGGCATCGGCCAGCTGCTGCCGGCGCCGGCGGTGCGTGACACCGGGGTGCTGCCCGGGCCGGGCTTCGCCATCAAGCGCCAGCTGATCGCCGGCACCGGCGGGCGCCGGCTGCACCGCGAGCTGCTGCGCCGCGGCTGGCTGCACAACCCGGCGCTGCTCGGCGTCTACGACTTCGTCGACACCGACTACCGCGGCTGGATGCAGCGCTGGCTGCGCGCGTTGCCGGATTCCGGCGGGCTGGTGTTCTGCCACCCGGGCGAGATCGATGCGCAGTCGGCCAGCGACGCGATCGCCGCGGCGCGGCAGCGCGAGCTGGCCTACCTGGAAAGCGGGGCGTTCGCCGACGACCKGGCGGCGGCGAACGTCAAGCTCGGGCGGGTCTGGCAGCGCGGCATCACCGTTCCGTAGCCCGGGTGAGAACCCGGGTTGTCACCCGGGCTACGAGAATGTCCAGCGCCGGTTGATCAGGAAGGTCAGAACCAGCCCGGCAAGTGTCGCGACGACCTGCGCCAGCAGGTAGTGCCACCCCAGTGCAACACCACTCGCGACGATCGCCATGCCGACCAGCGCCCCGATCAGCGCCGTCCCTTGGAACTTCAGCCAGGCCGGCCCGAGCGCGCCGCGGTGATCGAACGTGAAGCGCCGGTTGCCGAAGAACGCGACCTGCGCGCCGAGCGCCGCACCGAGCCCGGATGCGATCCAGGCCGGCAGATGCATCCACTCCACCAGCGCGGCCAGCAGCGCATAGTGCGCCGCGGTCGCGAGCACACCCACCAGGCCGTAGCGAAGGAAGCGGGCGAACAGATCGGTCAGCGAGGCGGCCATGGCCGCGCATTAAACCCCACCAGCGACCTCAGTCGACTTTCGCGCCCGACACCTTCACCACCTGCGCCCATTTCTTCGTCTCGGCCGCGATGTACGCCGCGAACTCCGCCGGCGGCATGCCGCTCGGGATCGCGCCCTGCGCCAGCAGCCGCTCCTTGAGCGCCGGCGTGCCGAGCGCCTTGGCGCTTTCCTGCTGCACCCGGTTGACGATCTCCGCCGGCGTGCCGGCCGGTGCCAGCAGCCCGAACCACGAGCTCGCATCGAAGCCCTTCACCGGCCCGGCCTCGGCGACCGTCGGCACGTCGGGCAGCGCGGCGCTGCGCTGCGCGCTGGTGACGGCCAGCGCCTTCAGCTTGCCGGCCTTGATCTGCGGCATCGCCGACGGCAGGTTGTCGAACATCAGGTCCATCGTGCCGCCGATCAGGTCGAGCAGCGCCGGCGACGAGCCGCGGTACGGGAAGTGCAGCATGAAGGTGCCGGTCATGCTCTTGAACAGCTCGCCGCTCAGGTGGATCGAGGTGCCGTTGCCGCTGGACGCCATGTTCAGCTTGCCCGGGTGCGCCTTCGCATAGCGGATCAGGTCGGCCACGCTGTGGATCCCCGCGGCCTCGGCCTTGGCCGGGTTCACCACCAGCACGTTGGGCACGCCGGCCACCAGCGTGACCGGCGCGAAATCCTTGATCGGGTCGAACGGCAGCTTCGGGTACAGCGACTGGTTGATGCCGTGCGTGCCGACCGTGCCCATCAGCAGCGTGTAGCCGTCCGGCGGCGACTTCGCCACCTGCTCGGCACCGACGTTGCCGCCGGCCCCCGGCTTGTTGTCGACGATGAACTGCTGGCCGAACGCCCGGCTCAGCTCGGGCGCGAGCGCACGCGCCAGGATGTCGGTGGTGCCGCCCGGCGCGAACGGCACGACGATGCGCACCGGCTTGGTCGGCCAGGCGCCCTGGGCGCGCACGGGAAAGGTCAGGGCGGCAGTGGCGGCGGCCGTTGCGGTGGCGAGCACCTGGCGGCGTGTCGGACAGGTCATGGGAACTCCGGTCTTCTCGAGGGATGGGCCCAGTGTGCGGCAGCGCAACGCCACCCCGTACCCGCGCTCGCCCTACTTCTCACCACCCGGGCGCTGTGCCACGATTCACCTGCATCCAGCACGCTCTCGTGCCCACCGGAACCGACGACCGTGCCCCCACCGTTTCCGCCTGCCGACGACCTCGGCGCGATCATCGCCCGGGTCCAGTCGCGCTACATCCGCGCCGCGCCGCCGCGCGAGATGCTGGCGCCGCTGCTGACCGACCTGCTCGAGAGCACCGCCTGCGAGTACGGCTTCATCGCCGAGGTGCTGCACGATGGCGACGGCGCGCCCTACCTGCGCTTCTACGTGCTGACCGACATCTCGTGGGACGACGCGACACGCGCGCTGTACGAGCGCCACATGCAGGGCGGCCCGGAGCACACGATCGAGTTCCACAACATGCGCACGCTGTTCGGTGCCGCCATCACCAGCGGCGCGCCGGTCATCAGCAACGACCCCGACGTCGACCCGCGGCGCGGCGGTCTGCCGCCCGGCCATCCGGCGATGCGCTCCTTCCTTGGCGTGCCGCTGTTCCACGGCGGCGAGATGCTCGGCATGGTCGGCCTCGCGAACCGGCCGGATGGCTTCGACCAGGCCCTGGTCGAGCGGCTGCAGCCGC
>NZ_JBFUGN010000101.1:0-11503 GCF_056402895.1 Rhizobacter sp. P3_B12
GGTCGCCACCGTAGAACGCGCTCCAGGCCGGCTTCACGTCGAGCGGCGCGCCCCACTCGAGCGCATGCACCGGCGCCTTGCCGTAGCCGAAGGCATGCGGCGGGCGCGCGCGCGGCGCCTCGGGGCCGCGCGCGAAGCGATCGGGGAAGATCTGGTAGATCAGCTGCTGCAGCGCCCAGGCGGGCACCAGCGGCTCGCGGGCGATGCGGAAGTGGTGGGCCTCGTTCGGCACGCGGCGCTGCGGGCCGGTCGCGGCGAGCCAGTGCGGCTGGCCATCACTCAACACGCGGAAGCAGTAGCGCGTCGTCGGCCCGGTCGGGCACCACGGGATCGTCGCCTCGAAGCAGGCGAAGCGGCCGCGGTCGGCCGTGCGTGCGAGGGGCAGCCAGGTCTCCTCGTTGTCGAGCAGGAAGCGCGCATGGACCTCATCGAGGTCCGGCACGTCGCTGAGCAGCGTGAGCCGCAGGCCGGCGGCGGTGCGCTCGGCCCACGGGGCGAGGGGCAGGTGCTGGAGGAACATCGGGCAACGCTCGCTGAGGGATCAGCGGAGCGTAACCCGATGCGATGTCACGCAGAGAGCGGGCCGAATTTTCCGGAGCGGTAGTCCTCGACCGCCTGGAAGATCTGCTCATGCGTGTTCATCACGAACGGCCCGTACTGCGCGATCGGCTCGTTCAGCGGCTGCCCGGCGATGATCAGCGCCTGCGCAGGCGCCTCACCGGCCTGCAGCACGATGCCGTCGCGCTCGGCGCCGTTCTTCAGGATCGCCATGCGCTGCGCCCCGACCTTCGCCCCGCCCACCTCGACCTCGCCGCGGTACACGTAGACGAACGCGTTGTGCGTCGCCGGCACGAGCTGGTCGAAGCGCGCGCCCGGCGCCAGGTGCACGTCGAGGTACAGCGGCTGCGTCACCTCGCGCTGCATCGCGCCGGCCACGCCGTGCGATTCGCCCGCGATCACGCGCACCGTCGCGCCGCCGTCGGTCGTGAACTCCGGGATCTCGTCCGACTGGATGTCGCGGTACCACGGGTCGGCCAGCTTGCGATCGGCCGGCAGGTTCAGCCACAGCTGGAAGCCTTCCATGCGCCCGGCCTGCTGCTCCGGCAGCTCGGAGTGCACGATGCCGCGGCCGGCCGTCATCCACTGCACGCCGCCGTTCTGCAGCAGGCCTTCGTGGCCGGCGTTGTCGCGGTGGCGCATGCGCCCGGCGATCATGTACGTGACGGTCTCGAAGCCGCGGTGCGGGTGGTCCGGGAAGCCGCCGACGTAGTCATCGGCGTTGTCGGTGCCGAATGCATCGAGCATCAGGAACGGATCGAGCCGGCGCTGCAGCGGCTGCGTCAGCACCCGCGTCAGCTTGACGCCGGCCCCGTCCGACGTGGCCTGGCCCGTCACCAGGCGCTCCAGCTCGCGCGGGCGCGCGACGGCCTCGGTCACGGGGTGGAAGACGGTGGTGGCGGAAGACATGTCGAACTCCTTGTGGATGGTGGAAAGAACAGAGCGAAAACTCGAAACGGATCAGGCGTGCACGACTTCGTCGATCTGCGCACGGGCGAAGGCCAGGCCCTTCTCGGCCGCGTCCGGGCCCATGTTCAGGCCTTCGGCGTAGAAGAACTCGACGTCGGTCATGCCCAGGAAGCCCAGCACGGTCTTCAGGTACGGCACCTGCGTGTCGGCCGGCGTGTTGCGGTACTGGCCGCCGCGGGTCAGCGCGACGTAGACCTTCTTGCCCGTCAACAGGCCTTGCGGGCCCTTGTCGGTGTACGCGAAGGTCACCTTCACCTTGGCGATCGCGTCGATCCAGTTCTTCAGCTGGGCCGGCACGCCGAAGTTGTACATCGGCACGCCCAGCACGACGGTGTCGGCGGCCTGGATCTCGGCGATCAGCGCATCGTCCAGCGCGGCCCGCGCGGCTTGTGCCGGCGTGCGGGCGTCGGCCGGTGTGAACAGCGCGTGCAGCGCGGCCTCGTCGAGCACCGGCTGCGGCGTCACGGCCAGGTCGCGCAGCGTCACGCGGGCGCCGGGGTTCACGGCCAGCAGCCGGGCGGTCAGTTCGTTGGCCAGCACGGTCGATTGCGAACCTTGGGTGCGGGCGCTGGAGTTGATCTGGAGGATGTTCATGGTGGGCTCCGAAAGGGGTAGAACGCAGTGGCGGAATCGATGGATGAACTCTAGGCGTCCCACAATCCGACCGGAAGCCATCGGATTGGATTACATTGTTCCATCAGCGAGACAGTGGAGCCCCCGATGAGCCTCGAAGCCAATGACCTGATGCTGTTCGCCCGCGTGGCGGACGAAGGCAGTTTCAGCCGTGCCGCCGAGCGTATGGGCCTGCCGAAATCCACCGTGTCGCGGCGGCTGGCCGCGCTCGAGGCGCAGCTCGGCGAGCGGCTGCTGCTGCGCACCACGCGCAAGCTGACCGTCACCGATTTCGGCCACAGCGTGCTGGAGCATGCGCACCAGGTGCTGGCCGAGGTGGAGGCCGCCGCGTCGCTGGCGCAGCACCGGCAGGTGGAGCCGAGCGGGCGGCTGCGCATGTCGATGCCGGCGGACTTCGCCAACATCGTGTTGGGCGAGCTGATGAACGAGTTCCTCGTGCGCTACCCGGCGATCACGCTGGAGCTCGACCTGTCGCCACGCCGCGTGGACCTGATCGGCGAGAACTTCGACCTCGCGATCCGCATGGGCGACCTGCCCGACGATGCGAGCCTGGCGGCGCGGCGGATCGCGGTGTTCCAGGTCGGGCTGTATGCCTCGCCTGCCTACCTGGCGCGGCACGGCGAGCCGAGCGAGCCCGAGGCGCTGATGGAGCACGACGCGCTGCACCTGCTGACGCGCACCGGCGAGCCGGCACCGTGGACGCTGCAGCGCGGCGAGGCGCAGTGGCAGGGCACGCCGCCCGCGCGCGCGACCGCGAACTCGCCCGAGATGCTGATCCGCATGGCGCGTGCCGGCTCGGGCATCACCGTGGTCTCGAGCCATTTCGCGGTGCCGTACGTGCGCAACGGCGAACTGGTGCCGGTGCTGCCGGACTGGTCGCTGCCCGATGTGACGGCCTGGGCGGTGTTCCCCGGCCGGCGCCTGATGCCGGCGCGCACGCGCGTGCTGCTGGAGACGATGGTGGCGCAGTTCTCCGGGCCGACCTGCCGCCGGGCGGAAGAGGAGATCGAGCAGGACCACGCGGCCGCCAGGCAACGCGCCCAGGCAGGCCGCAGCGGCCCGCCCGCGGCGGCGGCTTAGCGAACGCCGGGCGCTTGTCCTACAGGCTCGGCGGGGTGGCTCGCCGTACGCTCGGGGCCCTGATCGTCACTTCGAGGAGACCGCCATGGTCCGCGTGCTCGTGCTGTTTGTCGCCCTGCTGGTGATGGCCGTCTTCACGCTTCTGAACTGGCCGGCCTTCGTCGCGCCGACGCCGCTGTCGCTGGGCTTCACGACGGTGCAGGCGCCGCTGCCGATGCTGCTGCTCGGCGCCTTCGTGTTCATCAGCGTGTGGTTCGTCGTGTGGGCGCTGCAGCTGCAGGGCAAGGCGATGCTGGAAGCGCGCCGGCTCTCGAAGGACCTGCAGGCGCAGCGCGAGCTGGCCGACAAGGCCGAGGCCTCGCGCTTCACCGAGTTGCAGGGTTTCCTCACCACGGAGCTGGCGCGGCTCAACCAGTCGGGGCTGGATGCGCGGGCGGCGGTGAACTCGCGCTTCGACCAGCTGCGGCGCGAGCAGCAGGTGGCGCTGGAGGAGGCGGCGAACGGGATCTCGGCGCACCTCGGGGAGCTGGAGGATCGGCTGGAGCGCTCGCACGGGCTGGCGGCCGAGATCGACCGGCCAGCCGTGCGCGAACACCTGCGCTGAAGCTTCAGCCGAGGTTCACTCGTCGCGGCTGCCGAAGATCCCCAGCAGCGCGAGCAGCGACTGGAACACGTTGTAGACGCTCAGGTAGACGCCCAGCGTGGCGGTGATGTAGTTGGTCTCATGCCCGTCCTGCACGCGCTTCAGGTCGTACAGGATGAAGGCCGAGAAGATGCCGATCGCCAGCACCGACAGCGTGATCATCAGCGCGCCCGACTGGATGAAGAAGTTCGCGATGCCGGCCACCAGCAGCAGGATCATGCCGATGAACAGGAACTTGCCCATCGACGACAGGTCGCGCTTGATCACCGACGACAGCGTCGCCATGCCGAGGAAGACCACGCCGGTGCCGGCGAAGGCCGTCATGATCAGGCTCGCGCCATTCGACAGGCCCAGCACCGCACCGACCAGGCGCGACAGCATCAGCCCCATGAAGAACGTGAACGCGAGCAGCACCGGCACGCCGGCCGCCGAGTTCTTCGTCTTCTCGATCGCGAACATCAGGCCGAACGAGCCGACCAGGAAGACCACCAGGCTGACGCCCGGCGTCATCGCGCGCGCGAGGCCCGTCGACACGCCGATCCAGGCGCCGAGCACGGTCGGCACCATCGACAGCGCGAGCAGCCAGTAGGTGTTGCGCAGCACCTTGTTGCGCTGCTCGACCGAGGTGAATTCACCGGCGTAGCCGGTGGTTGAAACTTGGGACAGGGGATTCATGACAGGTTCCTTCACTTCGTGGGTGTCGTGGGGACAGGAGCGTTCGCGCGGCGCTTGGCGCGCGCGCGGATGTTGAGCGCCTCGACCGCGAGCGAGAACGCCATCGCGGCATAGATGTAGCCCTTGGGCACGTGCGCGTCGAAAGCCTCGGCCGTCAGCGCCATGCCGACCATCACGAGGAAGGCCAGCGCCAGCACCTTGACCGACGGATGGCGGTCGACGAACTCGCCGATCGGCTTGGCCGCCACCAGCATCACGCCGACCGACGCGACCACCGCCGCGACCATCACGCCGATCTGGTCGACCATCCCGACCGCGGTGATCACCGAGTCGAGCGAGAACACGATGTCGATCACCGCGATCTGGCCGATCACGGCCCAGAACATGCGCTGGCCGGCCGCCTTCAGCGCGGCCTCGTCGGTGACCGGCGCCGGCCCGTGCTGCTCCTGCGCCTCGACCTCGACGAAGATCTCGTGCGACGCCTTCCACAGCAGGAACAGGCCGCCGAACAGCAGCACGAGGTCGCGCCCGCTGATGCCCTGGCCGAGCACGGTGAACAGGTCGGCGGTCAGGCCCATCACCCAGCTCAGCGAGAACAGCAGCAGCAGCCGCGAGACCATCGCGAAGCCGAGGCCGAGCCGGCGCGCCTTGTCGCGCAGGTGCGCCGGCAGCCGGCCGACCAGGATGGAGATGAAGATGATGTTGTCGACGCCGAGGACGATTTCCAGGGCGGTGAGCATCGCGAAGGCGATCCAGAGATTGGGGTCGAGGAGAGATTCCATGGCGTGGCAGTGGTGGTCCGCGGGGCTGCCAGGATGGCATGCCGCTGACGCACGGGCAATTCGGGGATCGAGACGGAACCCGGGCCGCGGGCAGGCCGCAGCCGCGGGCCAGGCTTCTCAGGCGAACAGCGTGGCGGCCTTCGGGGGGCGACGCAGGCCGTCCAGCCACGGAGCGGGCCGGTCGGGTGCCGCGTGGAGCGACGGACGGGCCAGCGAGAAGCCGGGGTCCGGCACCGGCAGCGTGCCGGTCAGCAGGTCCTGCACGTCGGCGACGGTTTCGCCGGCCGACTGGATGCGCTCGTCGGGCTCGCGCTCCTGTGCGACACCCTCTTCGAGCGCCACCACGGCCTGCACGGCCGGTGCTTCGCTCGCCTGCGGGCGGGCCATCAGGCCGGCTGCCAGCAGGAAGAGCGTCACGACGAGGACGAGGGTGCGGGAGACCATGGGAGGCGCAGTGTACCGGGCCAGCGTGTCAGGCCGGCCCCGAAGGGCTACTGCGGCTGCTTCGCCACCGCGGCCGGCGCGCCATCCGTCGGATGGTGCCGGCGCACTTTGCGCGAGACCCACTGCACCACGTCGTCGACGAAGGTGAACAGCACCGGGATCACCAGCAGGCTCAGGAAGGTCGACGTGATCAGCCCGCCGATCACAACGATCGCCATCGGCGCGCGGAAGCTCGAATCGACGCCGATGCCGAGCGCGATCGGCAGCATGCCGGCGCCCATCGCGATGGTCGTCATCACGATCGGGCGGGCCCGCTTGTGGCAGGCGTCGAGCACCGCATCCCAGCGCGACAGCCCATGCTCGCGGCGCGCCATGATCGCGTACTCGACCAGCAGGATCGAGTTCTTCGTCGCGATGCCCATCAGCATGATCAGCCCGATCATCGACGGCATCGACAGCGCGGTGTGGGTGACGAACAGCGCGAGGAACGCGCCCGGCACCGACAGCACCAGCGCCGCGAGGATGGTGACCGGCTGCACGAAATCGTGGAACAGCAGCACCAGCACGATGTAGATGCACAGCACGCCGGTCAGCATCGCGAGGCCGAAGCCGGCGAACAGCTCCTGCATCGCCTCGGCATCGCCGACCCCCGCCAGCGTGACGCCGGCCGGCAGGTTGCGCAGGCTGGGCAGCGCCTCGGCGGTGGTCTGCACATGCTCCAGCGACTGGCCGTTCAGCTCGATCTCGAAGTTGATGTTGCGCTTGCGGTCGAAGCGCGCGATCTGCGCCGGCCCGCTGTCGATCGACAGCGTCGCGACGTTCGCGAGCATCACCGGCCCCTTCGCGCCCGGCACCGCGAGCCGCGACAGCAGCTCGAGGTCGGTGCGCGCACCGGCCGTCAGCTTGACGACGATCGGCACCTGGCGCTGCGACAGGTTCAGCTTCGGCAGGCTCTGGTCGTAGTCGCCGGCGGTCGCGATGCGCAGCGTGTCGGCGATCGCCGCCGACGTGACGCCGAGGTCGGCCGCGCGCGCGAAATCGGGCCGCACGATCAGCTCCGGGCGCACCAGGCTCGAGGTGGACGTGACCGCGCCGATGCCGCCGATGCCGCGCAGCTCGCGCTCGACCTGCTTCGAGTGCTCGAGCAGCACGTCGCCGTCTTCGCCGGCCAGCACCACCACGTACTTCTCGCCCGAGCCGCCGAAGCCGACCGCGACGCGCGCGCCCGGCAGCGCCGCCAGCGCATCGCGCAGCTGCTGCTCGATCACCTGCTTCTTCGGCCGGTGGCCGCGCTCGGTCAGGTTGATGCTGAGCGAGGCCTTGCGCACCTCGGCCGCGCCGGCGCCGGCGAACGGGTCGGCGCCGGTGTTGCCGCCGCCGACCGCGGTGTAGACCAGCTTCACGTACTCGTTCTTCTGCACGATCTCGCGCGCCTGCTCGGCCACCGCCAGCGTCTGCGCGAAGGTGGCGCCCGGCGGCAGCGAGATCGAGACCTGCGTCTTCGACAGGTCGTCCGGCGGGATGAAGCCCTTCTCGAGGATGGCGGCCAGGAAGAACGAGCCGACGAAGAACACGACGACCGCGATGGTCGTGATCACGCGGTGGTGCAGCGCGGCCTTCACCCAGCGCATGTAGATCTCGAGCCAGCGGCCTTCCTTGTGCTCGCCCTTCGGCGGCTTCAGCAGGTAGGCGGCCATCATCGGCGTCAGCATGCGCGCGACCACCAGCGACATGAGCACCGCGATCGCCGCCGTCCAGCCGAACTGCACGAAGAAGCGGCCGACCACGCCGCTCATGAAGGCGGTCGGCAGGAACACCGCGATCAGCGTGAAGGTGGTCGCGATCACCGCGAGGCCGATCTCGTCGGCCGCCTCCATCGCCGCCTGCAGCGGCGTCTTGCCCATGCGCAGGTGGCGCATGATGTTCTCGATCTCGACGATCGCATCGTCGACCAGGATGCCGACCACCAGCGACAGCGACAGCAGCGTCACGCCGTTCAGCGTGAAGCCGCCCAGCGCCATGAACGCGAAGGCCGGGATCACCGACAGCGGCAGCGCGAGCGCCGACACCAGCGTCGCGCGCCAGTTGCGCAGGAACAGCCACACCACCAGCACCGCCAGCGCCGCGCCTTCGTACAGCATCGCCATCGAGCTGTCGAAGTCCTCCTGCACGTTGTCGACGAAGTTGAAGGCCTCCTCGAACTTCACCTCCGGGTGCGCCGCCTTCATCGCCTCGATCTCGGCGCGCACGCCGGCCGCCACCTCGGTCTCGCCGGCGCCGCGGGTGCGGGTGATCTCGAAGCCGACCACGGCGCGGCCGTTCAGCAGCGCCGTCGAGCGCTGCTCGGCCACCGTGTCGGCGACGCGCGCGACCTGCTCCAGCCGCAGCCGCCGGCCGTCGGCCAGCGAGATCTCCATCTTCGCGAGTTCCTCGGCCGACCGCACCGTCGCGATCGTGCGCACCGACTGCTCGGCGCCGCCGACATCGGTGCGCCCGCCCGAGGCCTCCTGCTGGATCATGCGCAGCTGGCGCGAGACATCGGCCGCGGTCGCGTTCAGCGCCAGCAACCGGGCCGCATCGAGCTCGACGCGCACCTCGCGCGTCACCCCGCCGACCCGCGCCACCGCGCCGACGCCGCGCACGCTGAGCATCTGCTTGCCCACCGTGTTGTCGACGAACCACGAGAGCGACTCTTCGTCGAGCCGGTCCGAGGCCACGGTGTAGGTCAGGATCGGCGAGCCCGACAGCTCCATCTTCGTGACCACCGGGTCGCGCAGGTCGGCCGGCAGGTCGGCGCGCACCCGCGAGACGGCGGCGCGCATGTCGTCGACCGCCTCCTGCACCGGCTTCTCGAGGCGGAACTCGCCGGTGATCGTGACCAGGCCGTCGGTCACCGAGGTGTAGACGTGCTTCAGGCCCTGCAGCGTCGCGACCGAGTCCTCGATCTTGCGCGCGACATCGGTCTCGAGCTGCGACGGCGACGCACCCGGCAGCGCGGCCGAGATCGTGACGGTCGGCAGCTCGATGTCCGGAAAGTTCTGGATCTTCATGCTCTTGAAGCTGTAGAGCCCGAGCAGGGTCAACAGGATGAAGAGCAGCACCGCGGGGATCGGGTTGCGGATCGACCAGGCGGAGACGTTGATGTTCATGGGGGTCGTCCTTCGGGCGTTTCGGCGGGATCAGCGTGCTGCCGCAGCGGCGGCGGAAGCAGCGGYCGGCACCGGCAGCGCATCGACCACGCGCACCGTGTCGCCGTCGCCGAGGAAGCCGCCGCCGGTGGCGACCACGCGGTCGGCCGGCTGCACGCCGCCGAGGACCTGGATGCGCTCGCCGACGCGCTGGCCGACCTTCACCTTCACGAGCGTCACCTTGTTGTCGGCGCCGACGCGCAGCACGTAGCTGAAGCCCTCGCGCAGCAGCACCGCGCTCTGCGGCAGCGTCATGCCCTGCTGGGCGCCGATCTCGAACTCGCCGCGCGCGAACATGCCGGCCTTCGCGGCGCCGCTGCCGGCCGGCAGGTCGACGTAGACCAGGCCGTTGCGGGTCTGCGCGTCGACGGTCGGCGCGACGATGCGCAGCTTGCCGGTGATGGCTTCGCCGCCCGCCGGCTGCACCCGCACCGCCATGCCCGGCTTCAGCGGGCCGATCTCGGACGACGGCACCTCCGCGCGCCATTCGAGCCGGCCGCCGCGGATCAGGCGGAACAGCTCCTGCCCGGCCGGCAGCACCGCACCGACGGTCGCGCTGCGCGCCGAGATCACGCCGTGGTCCGGCGCCAGCACCTGGGTCTGCTGCAGGCGCAGCTGCTGCACCTTGGCGGCAGCGCGCTGGGCCTCGAGCCGCGCCTGCGCGGTGCGCTCGGCCGTCAGGTACTGGTTGGTCTGCTGCGCGCTGAGGGCGCCGGTGGGCTGCAGGTCGCGGGCGCGCTGCGCGTTGGCGGCCGCCTCGGCGGCATTCGCCTCGGCCTCGGCGACCGCGGCGCGGGTCTGCGCGAGGTCGGCGTTGACGGTGTCGGGCGCGAAGGTCGCGAGCACCTGGCCGCGCTTGACCACGTCACCGACGTTCACCTTCACGTCGGCCAGGCGCAGGCCGTTGGCCTCGGTGCCGACGATCGCCTCCTGCCAGGCGGCGATGCTGCCGTTGGCCGCCAGCAGCACCGGCAGGCTGGCCGGCTGCAGTTGCGCCACGGTGACCGTCAGCGCGGGCTTGCCGGCAGCAGGCTTTTTCTCGTCGGCGGCCCGGACCGTGCTCGTCACGGTGATCGCGAGCACGGCGAGCAGGCCGGCGGCGGCGAGGGACAGCAGCAGGGGCTTCAGTCGTTGGGTCATGGTCGGGCGTGATCTGTGGATCGTCGGGGTGTTCAGGGGGTGGCCTTCGTGGGGCCGCTCGGGTCGCCGGCCGGTGTCGCATCGGCCACCGGCGTGCCCGTGCGCCAGCCGCCGCCGAGCGCGCGGTACAGCGTGATCCACGCGGCGACGCGCTCGCGCTGCAGGTCGATCAGCGTGCCGTGCGCCTGCACCGCGCTGCGGCGCGCGTCCTCCAGTTCGAACAGGCTGGCGAGGCCGCCCTTGAAGCGCGCCTCGGTGGCGCGGAAGGATTGCTCGAAGCCTTCGTCGGCGATGCGGGCGTTCTCGTTGCGCGAAGCGGTGCTGTCGAGCTGCACCAGCGCCTGCTCGACTTCCTGCACCGCGGTGCGCAGCTTCGCGCGGTACAGCGACGCCGCCTCGTCGTAGCGGGCGCGGGCCGCATCGACGTTGGCGCGGCGCAGCCCGGCATCGAAGATCGGCAGCGTCACCGCGACCGGCCCGACCGACCAGACCGTGCCGCTCTGCGTGGTGTCGCCCATGTCGACGCGGGCGCGCGAGATCGAGCCGGCCAGCGTGATGCGCGGCAGCCGCTTCGCCTGCGCCTGCGACACGTCGGCGCTCGCCGCGCTCAGTTCGCGGGCCGCGTTGAACACGTCGGGGCGCTGGTTCAGCACCTCGGCCGGCACGCTGGCGATGGCCAGTTCGGCCGGCTGCGGGATGCGGGCGCTGCCGGCGGCGAGCTGCGCGCGCAAGGCGGTTTCGTCGATCGCGGTCAGCGCGACCAGGCTCTTGACGGCGATGTCGCACTGCGCGCGCTGCGCGGTCAGCAGGCTGGCGCCCTGCGCGGCGCTGGCGCGCGCCAGCGCGGCGTTCGCCGGCGGCTCGAAACCGGCCTTCGCGCTGAGGCCGGTGAGGCGGGCCGTCTCGGCGCGCGAGGTGGCGTCGGTCTCGGTCTGCACCCGCTGCGCCTCGCAGGCCCGCAGGGCCAGGTACGCGTTCGCCGTCTCGGCGGCCACCGACACGCGGGCGTCGTGCCACGAGGCTTCGGCCCCTTCGAGGCGGTACTGCGCCGCATCGCGGCCGGCCCGGCCGGCGCCGAACACATCGATCTCCCAGGCGGTCTGCAAACCGGCCGAGCTGGTGGTGGCGAGCGGCGTGACGAAATCGGTGCGGGCGCGCGTCGCGCTGGCGGTGGCGTCGAGCGTCGGCAGCAGCGCCGCGCCGGCCCCGGTGCGCGTCGCCTGGGATTGCAGCAGGCGCGAGCGCGCCGAGGCGAGCGTCGGGCTGACGGCCTGTGCGGCGTCGACCAGCTGCGCCAGCACCGGGTCGTCGAACTGCTGCCACCAGCGCGCCAGGTCGGCGACGCTGCCGTTGTGCGGCAACGAGGCATGCCACTGCGCCGGCAGCTGGGC
>NZ_JBFUGN010000102.1:0-11461 GCF_056402895.1 Rhizobacter sp. P3_B12
TGACCATGCTGCCGCTGGCGCGCACGACGCGGGCCAGCCGGTACATCAGCAGGTCCTCGAGGCCCTGGGGCGCGAGCAGGGAGCGGGCGGTGACGAGAGAGCTCATCGGACTGTGTCGTGATTCGCACGCAGCATCGATGCGTGCAGATGATGGATTAGATCAACCATCGGGCCGTCACCTAGATTCACACCAGGTCACGGAGGGTTGAATGCGTTCCTTGTTCTCATGGCGCCTCGTCGCCGGATTCAGTGTCGCACTGGCCTCCTGGGGCGTCCAGGCGGCCGCGCTGGACGGCACGCTGACGCTGGTCGTCGGCTATGCACCGGGAGGCGGCTCGGACCGTGTCGCGCGCGTCATCGGCGACAAGCTGCACACAGCGCTCGGCGTGACGGTGGTGATCGAGAACGTGGCCGGCGCCGGTGGGCGCATCGCGGCGCAGCAGGTGCGCCGCGCGGGGCCGAACCAGAACGTGCTGATGCTCGGCAACCCGGCCGTGATGGTCGTGGCGCCGCTCGTCTTCAAGGATGTCGGCTACGACCCGGACAAGGATTTCGTGCCGGTCTCGCGCGTGGCCGACTACCAGTTCGCGGTGGCCGTGGGCCGCGAGGTGCCGGTGCGCGAGTGGCCGCACCTGGTGGCCTGGCTCCAGGCCAACCCCGAGAAGGCCAACTTCGGCGTGCCCGCGGCCGGCAGCCTGCCCCACTTCTTCGGCCTGATGCTGGGCGATGCGGTGAAGGTGGCGCCGCAGATCGTCAGCTATCGCGGATCGGCGCCGCTGGCCAACGACCTGCTGGGCGGCCAGCTGCCGGTGGCGATCGACACGCTGGACGCGCTCTATGCCCAGCATGCGGCCGGCAAGGTGCGCATCCTGGCGATGTCGGGCACGCAGCGCGCGAGCTTCGCGAAAGACATCCCGACCTTCCGCGAGGCCGGCTTCAACGTCGCCGCCACCGGCTGGAATGCCTTCTTCGCACCGGCGTCCATGCCGCCGGCCAAGGTCCAGCTGCTCGGCCAGGCGATCCGCGCCGCGATGCAGGACGCGTCGGTGCGCAGCGCCTTCGAGACCATGAACCTGACGCCGGTGCTCAGCACGCCGGCCGAGACGGCGCAGATGCTGAAGACCTTCCGCGCCCAGTGGGAGCCGGTGGTCAAGCGGGCGGGCTTCGTGCCCTGATCAAGAAAAACGGGAGACAAGCCTTGAACCTGCCAACCTTCTGGCGACCGCTGGCCGCCTGCTGCCTGGTGCTCGCGACCTCGGTCGCGACACCACCCGCCGCGGCCCAGGCGCTGAACGAGCCGGTCACGCTGGTCGTCGGCTATGCGGCCGGCGGCAGCACGGACCGCGCGGCCCGCGTGGTGGCCGAGCACCTCGGCAAGAAGCTCGGGGTGGCGGTGACGGTCGACAACCGCCCCGGTGACGGCGGGCGGCTCGCCGCGCAGCAGCTGAGCCACACGCCGGCCCACCAGAACCTGCTGCTGCTGGCCAACCCCGCGGTGATGGTGGTGGCCCCCATCGTCTTCAACAAGGGCGCGGGCTACGACCCCGACAAGGATTTCGTGCCGGTGTCGCAGGTGACCAGCTACGACTTCGCGATCGCCGTCGGCCCCGCGGTGCCGCTGGACCGGCTGATGTTCCTCGTCAGCTGGCTGTGGGCCCATCCGCAGGACACGCGGTTCGGCGTGCCGGCCACCGGCAGCCTGCCGCACTTCTTCGGCCTGATGGCGGGCGACGCCCTCAGCATCAAGCCGCAGATCGTCGGCTACAAGGGCTCGGCGCCGCTGCTGGCCGACGTCGTCGCCGGCAAGGTGCCGATCGCCATCGACACGCTGGATTCGCTGTACCCGCAGCACGTCGCCGGCAAGGTCCGCATCCTGGCCGTGTCGGGCACGCAGCGTGCGAGCTTCGCGAAAGACATCCCGACCTTCCGCGAGGCCGGCATGAAGGTCGACGCCGCCGGCTGGAACGCCTTCTTCGCGCCCAGCTCGATGCCGCCGGCCAAGGTGCAGCTGCTCGGCCAGGCCATCCACGACGTGATGCAGGAGCCGGCCGTCCAGCAGGCCTTCAACGCGCTGTTCCTGGCCCCGGTGGTCAGCACGCCGGCGGACACCGCGAAGATGGTCAAGGCCTTCCGCGAGCAATGGGAGCCGGTGGTGCGCCGCTCGGGCTTCGCCCCCTGAGCCGAGAGCGAATCCAGCATGCCGCGCAACGTCCTGTTCATCATGGCCGACCAGCTCCGGCGGGATCACCTGGGCTGCTACGGCCACCCCTGGCTGCGCACCCCCCACATCGATGCGCTGGCGCGCCGCGGCGTGCGCTTCGACCAGGCCCACGTCAATTCCGGCGTCTGCGGGCCGTCGCGGATGAGCTACTACACCGGCCGCTACCCGTCGAGCCACGGCGCCACCTGGAATCGCGTGCCGCTGTCGATCGGCGAACTGACGCTCGGCGACTACCTGCGCGGCGCCGACCGGCGCCTGGTGCTGGCCGGCAAGTCGCACGTCATCCCGGACCGCGAGGGCCTGGCGCGCCTGCAGCTCGACGGCGGCAGCGAGCTCGCGGCCCTGCTCGAACGCGGCGGCTTCGAGGAGATCGACCGCTACGACGGCCACCACACGCCCGGCGCCGAAAGCGGCTACCCGGGCTTCCTGCGCGCCCACGGCTATGCCGGCGCCGACCCGTGGAGCGACCACGTGATCTCGGCCGTCGACGCGAACGGCCAGGTCGTCAGCGGCTGGCACATGCGCAACGTGCACCTGCCCGCGCGCGTGCGCGAGGAGCATTCGGAGACGGCGTACATGACCGACCAGGCCATGCGCTTCATGTCGCGCGTCGGGGACGAGCCGTGGGTGCTGCACCTGAGCTACGTGAAGCCGCACTGGCCCTACATGGCCCCGGCCCCGTACCACGCGCTCTACACGCCCGACCAATGCCTGCCGGTGCTGCGCACCCAGGCGGAGCTGCGCGACGCGCATCCGGTGCTGGCCGCCTACCGCGAGAGCGAGGAGAGCCGCAGCTTCTCGATGGACGAGTGCGTGCGCACCGTGCGGCCGGCCTACCAGGGCCTGATCCACCAGCTCGACGATCACCTCGGCCGGCTGTTCGAGCACATGGACCGGCTCGGCGTGCTGGACGACACCCTGATCGTCTTCACCGCCGACCATGGCGACTTCCTCGGCGATCACTGGCTGGGCGAGAAGGAGCTGTTCTACGACATGGTGCAGCGCGTGCCGCTGATCGTGGTCGACCCCTCGCCCGCGGCCGAGGCCACGCGGGGCAGCGTCGACCAGCGCTTCGTCGAGAGCGTGGACATCGTGCCGACCGTGCTGGAGGCGCTCGGCATCGAGCGCCCGGCGCATCGCCTCGAAGGCGCCAGCCTGCTGCCGCTGCTGCACGGCGGCACGCCGGCCTGGCGCGACAGCGTGTACTCGGAGCTCGACTACAGCTTCAAGCAGGCGCGGCTGCGCCTGGGCAAGAGCCCGCAGAACGCGCGCGCCTTTTCGCTGCGCACGGCGCGCTGGCGCTACGTGTACTGGCTCGACGAACCCGAGCAGCTCTACGACCTGCAGTCGGACCCCGACGAGATGCACGACCTGGGCCGGGACACGGGCACGCTGGGCCGGCGCATCGAGTTGCGCACGCAGCTGTTCGACTGGCTCGCGCGCCGCAAGCGGCGCACCACGGTCAGCGATGCGGTGGTGGAGCGCGGGACCCACGCGCACAAGCGCGCCGGCGTGTACTTCGGGCAGTGGTAGGCCCCTGGCGGCCGGCCTCGCGCGGGCGCACACTACGGACAGGTTCGTAGCGCGGAGCAACTGCCATGACCACCGTCGCCGACATCCTCAAGTCCAAGGTCGACACGACCGTCCACACCATCGACCCCGCGGAGTCGGTCTATGACGCGCTGCGCCTGATGGCGCAGGCGAACGTCGGCGCGCTGGTGGTGGTCGAGGACGATCGCGTGGTCGGCATCGTCAGCGAACGCGATTACGCCCGCAAGGTGGCGCTGAAGGGCCGCGCGTCGCGCGAGACGCCGCTGCGCGACATCATGGCCAGCCCGGTGATGTACGTGCACCCGCGCCACACCAGCGAGGAGTGCATGGCGCTGATGACCGACAACCGGCTGCGCCACCTGCCCGTGATGGAGGGCGGCCAGCTGATCGGCCTGATCTCGATCGGCGACCTGGTGAAGGACATCATCGCCGGGCAGAAATTCATCATCGAGCAGCTCGAGCACTACATCGCGGGGCACGCTTCCTGAGCGGCTCACGCCAGCGCGTGATCGGCCAATGCGTGATCGGCCAGCAGCAGCGCGAACAGCCCGAACAGGTAGACGATCGAATAGCGGAACACCGGCATCGCCAGCCGCGGGTCGCGGCGCAGGCGCCATGCGAGCGCGACGAAGCGCCCGCCGAGCAGCATCGCGCCGGCGAGGTACGGCCAGCCGCTCATGCCGATCGCGAACGGCAGCGCCGTGATCAGCACCAGGGCCACGGTGTACTGCAGGATGCGCGCCGACGTGAAGGCGACGCCGTGGGTGACCGGCAGCATCGGCACCTCGGCGCGCGCGTAGTCGTCGCGGCGGTGGATCGCCAGCGCCCAGAAATGCGGCGGCGTCCACACCAGGATGATCAGGAACAGCAGCAGCGCGCCCGGGTCGAGCTGGCCGGTCACCGCGACCCAGCCGAGCAGCGGCGGGGCCGCGCCCGCCGCCCCGCCGATGACGATGTTCTGCGGCGTGCGGTGTTTCAGGAACAGGCTGTAGATCCCTGCATAGCCGACCAGCGACGCGAAGGTCAGCAGCGCGCACAGCGGGTTGGTGAAGGCCAGCAGCAGCCCCATGCCGGCCGCGCCCAGCACGGCCGCGAACAGGATCACCTGCACGGCGCGCACGGCCCCGCGCGGCAACGGCCGGCCGCGCGTTCGCGCCATCACCGCGTCGATGCGCCGGTCGACCAGGTGGTTGACGGCGGCCGCGGCGCCGGCCACCAGGCCGATGCCCAGCGAGCCGAAGACCAGCGCGCGCCACGGCAAGGCCCCGTGCGTCGACAGCAGCATGCCGACGAGGACGGTGAACAGCATCAGCGCGACCACGCGCGGCTTGGTCAGCTCCAGGTAGCTGCGCCAGGGCGCGCGTGCGGCCGAGACGGAGGCGATGGTGTCGATGTGGCAGCCCTCAGCGGAAGAAGAGCAGGCGCGTCAGGTGCGTGTGGCCGGCCTCGGAAGCCATCAGCCCGACCAGCACCAGCAGGCACAGCGGGGGCAGCAGGATCGCGCAGATCAGCGCCAGCCGCTCCCAGGCCAGGTGCATGAAGACCGCGACGATCAGCCCCGCCTTCAGCAGCATGAAGACCACGATCAGGGTCCAGCGCAGCAGCCCCTGGAAGTGGAAGTAGTCGACGCCGTACGACAGCGTGCTGAGCACGAACAGCAGCGCCCAGATCCGCAGGTACAGGCCGATCGGATGCTGTTGCCCGGTTCCCGTCGTCATGGCACACCTCACCACAGGTAGAACAGCGCGAAGATGAAGACCCACACCAGGTCGACGAAGTGCCAGTACAGGCCGACGATCTCGACGATCTGGTAGTTGCCGCCGTCGTAGCGGCCGCGCAGCAGGCGCACCGCGACCACGATCAGGTAGATCACGCCGGCCGTGACGTGCAGGCCGTGGAAGCCGGTGATCATGAAGAAGGTCGAGCCGAACTGCGCCGCCCCCATCGGGTTGCCCCAGGGCCGCACGCCTTCGAGGATCAGCTTGGTCCATTCGAAGGCCTGCATGCAGACGAACATCTCGCCGAAGCCGGCCGTGATGAACATCAGCGCCGCGGCATTGACGCGGTCGCGCCGGTACGCGCAGTTCACCGCCATCGCCATCGTGCCGCTGCTGGTGATCAGCACGAAGGTCATGATCGCGATCAGCAGCAGCGGCACGTCGCTGCCGCCGACGTGCAGCGCGAACACCTGGCTCGGGTTGGGCCAGGGCACCGTGGTCGAGGTGCGCACCGTCATGTAGCCGGTCAGGAAGGAGCCGAAGATGAAGGTGTCGCTGAGCAGGAAGAACCACATCATCGCCTTGCCCCAGGCGACGTGGAACGCCTGGCGGTCGGACGACCAGTCGGTGACCAGCCCGCGCCAGCCGATCGGTGGCGCTGCGCCGGGGTCGTGGACGACGGCACTCATGGCGTCAAGCCCTGCCGCAGATGAACCGGACCACGTCCGGCGTCAGCCCGCCGAGCGCGGCGAACAGCACCGCCCACACGGCCAGCAGGAAGTGCCAGTAGCGCGCGCACAGCGCGATGCGCCGCGCCACGCGCGCCGGCTCGGGCGGCGGCGACGCGGCGGCGGGCATCGCCGAGGCCCAGGCGACCAGGCCGCCGAGCACGTGCAGCCCGTGCAGCGCCGTCAGCACGTAGAAGAAGCTGGCGGCCGGGTTGCCGGCCGGCCCCACGCGCGCTGCCAGCAGCGATTGCCAGGCCCACAGCTGCACGCCGATGAAGGCCATCGCGCACACGCCGCCGGCCAGCAGCAGGCTTCGCGCGGCCGGCCAGCGCGCGCTGCGGGCAGCGATGGCGGCGCGTTGCAGCAGCAGGCTGCCGGCCAGCAGCAGCGCGCTGC
This sequence comes from Rhizobacter sp. P3_B12, assembly GCF_056402895.1. Taxonomy (NCBI): domain Bacteria; kingdom Pseudomonadati; phylum Pseudomonadota; class Betaproteobacteria; order Burkholderiales; family Sphaerotilaceae; genus Rhizobacter; species Rhizobacter sp. P3_B12. The sequence continues at coordinate 6,615 of NZ_JBFUGN010000102.1, forward strand.
TCAGCCACAGCTGCCGCGGCAGCGCGAGCGTCGACCAGTCGGCGGCGCCGTCCATGCGCATCACGTAGGCGGACAGGAAGAGCGCGAACAGCGTGCTCGCCACCGCGATGAACACCCACAGGCCGGTGTCCAGCGCGCGCGCGGCGGGCGAGTCGTCGATGGTCGGGGATCCGAGGACGGCGCTGTTCATGTCGACACCTCCCTGGCTGGCCCGGGCGGCCCGGGCTCCTGGCCGCCGGCGTCGAGCGGCGCATCCTGCGCGATGAAGTCCTGCGGCGCGCCCGGCACGCTGTAGGCATAGGCCCAGCGGTGCACCACCGGCAGCCGCGGCCCCCAGTTGCCGTGCGCCGGCGGGGTGTCCGGCGTCGCCCATTCCAGCGAGGCGGCGCGCCAGGGGTTGGGGTCGGCCCGGCGGCCGCGGAACGCGCTCCAGACCAGGTTGAAGACGTACACCAGCTGCGCCGCCCCCACCGTCAGCGCGACCACCGTGATGAAGGCGTTCAGCGCGTGCGCCGAGGCCGGGATGAACTGGTAGTTCTCGTAGTGGTAGTAGCGCCGCGGCATGCCGAGCACGCCCAGGTAGTGCATCGGGAAGTAGATCAGGTAGGTGCCGATGAAGGTCACCCAGAAGTGGAACTTGCCGAGGCGGTCGTCCAGCATGCGGCCGGTGACCTTCGGGAACCAGTGGTAGATGCCGCCGAACACCACCAGCAGCGGTGCCACGCCCATCACCATGTGGAAGTGGGCGACCACGAAGTAGGTGCCCGACAGCGGGATGTCGACGCTGACGTTGCCGAGGAACAGCCCGGTCAGCCCGCCGCTCAGGAAGGTGAGGATGAAGGCGAGCGTGAACAGCATCGGCACCGTCAGGTGCAGGTCGCCGCGCCACAGCGTGAGCACCCAGTTGTAGACCTTGATCGCGGTGGGCACGGCGATGATCAGCGTGCTGGTCGCGAAGAAGAAGCCGAACCACGGGTTCATGCCGCTGACGAACATGTGGTGCGCCCACACCACGAAGCTCAGGGCCCCGATGACGACGATCGCCCAGACCATGGTGCGGTAGCCGAAGATCGCCTTGCGCGCATGCACGCTGATCAGGTCGGAGACGATGCCGAAGGCCGGCAGCGCGACGATGTAGACCTCGGGGTGGCCGAAGAACCAGAACAGGTGCTGGAACAGCAGCGGGCTGCCGCCCTTGTAGTCGGTGACCTGGCCCATCGAGACCAGGGCCGGCATGAAGAAGCTGGTGTGCAGGGTCTTGTCGAGCAGCATCATCACGCCGCTGACGAACAGCGCCGGGAAGGCCAGCAGCGCGAGGATGGTGGCGACGAAGATGCCCCACACGGCCAGCGGCATGCGCAGCAGCGTCATGCCTTCGCAGCGCGCCTGCAGCACCGTGGTGACGTAGTTGAGACCGCCCATCGTCGTGGCGACGATGAAGATCAGCAGCGACACCAGCATCAGCACGATGCCGCCCTCGAAGCCCGGCGTGCCGGGCAGGATGGCCTGCGGCGGGTACAGCGTCCAGCCGGCGCCGGTGGGCCCGCCCGGCACGAAGAAGCTCGCGACGAGCACCAGCACCGACAGCAGGTAGACCCAGAAGCTCAGCATGTTCATGTACGGGAACACCATGTCGCGCGCACCGACCATCAGCGGGATCAGGTAGTTGCCGAAGCCGCCGAGGAACAGCGCCGTGAGCAGGTAGATCACCATGATCATCCCGTGCATGGTGACGAACTGGTAATAGCGCTCGGCGTTGATGAAGGCGAACTGGCCCGGGAAGCCGATCTGCAGCCGCATCAGGTTGGACAGCAGCAGGCCGATCAGCCCGACCACGATGGCCGTGCTCGCGTACTGGACCGCGATCACCTTGTGGTCCTGGCTCCACACGTACTTCGTGATGAAGGTCTGCGGGGCGTGGTGCGCACCGGTGTCGACGTAGCTCATGACGGTTTGCCGTTCGATCGGATGTAGGCCACCAGGGCCGCCAGTTCCTCGTCGGTCAGCTCGATCTGCGGCATGACCTGGGCGAAGCCCTTCACGGCCCGCGCCTTCGGGTTGCGGATGAAGTCCTTCAGGTAGGCCTCGTCGACCAGCGCGGTGGAGCCGTCGACCATCGTCTCGGTCTTGCCGAACAGGCCCTTCCAGGTCGGCCCGACGCCCGCGCTGCCGTCGACCGTGTGGCAGGCCACGCAGCCCTTGGTCTGGGCCAGCGAGCGGCCCTGCGCGGCCGGCGTGCCGGTGCCCGCGGCGGCCGGCGCGGCGGCGGCCTGCGTCGCCGCGAAGGTGGGCTGCTGCTGCAGCCAGGCCTGGAACGCCGCGTCGTCCTCGACCACGACGTAGCCGCGCATGTCGGGGTGGCCGACGCCGCACAGCTGCGCGCACATCGATTCGTAGCGCCCCGGCTGCGTCGGCGTGAACCAGAACGAGCTCACCTGGCCCGGCACGATGTTCATGCGCGCGCGGAACTGCGGCACGAAGAAGTCGTGCAGCACGTCGTGCGAGCGCATCAGCACCTTCACCGGGTGGCCGACGGGCAGGTGCACCTCGTTGCCGAGCACGATGACGTTGTCCTGCCCGGCGGCATCGGCCGGGTCGAGCCCGAGCGGGTTGCTGCCGCTGACGAAGCGCGCATCGCTGCCGCCCAGCTTGCCGCTCGCGCCCGCCAGGCGGAAGCGCCACTGCCACTGCTGGCCGACGATCTCGAGCAGCCGCGCATCGGCGGGCGGGCGCACGTAGTCGGCGTACACCACCAGTCCCGGCGCCAGCAGGCCGGCGATGCCCAGCGTCGTGACGCCGATCAGCCAGCGCTCCAGGCGCTTGTTCTCGGGCTCGTACGCGGCGCGCCGGCCGGCGCGGTGCCGGAAGCGCCAGACGGTGTAGGCGACGAAGAGGTTGATGACGACGAAGAACAGCCCGGTGGTGGCCAGCGTGATGGTGAGCGTGTCGTCCATCTGCTTCCAGTTGGACGCGAGCGGGGTCGTCCACCACGGCGTGACGAGGTGGAACAGCACCGACGCGACGACGAGCACCAGCAGGGCGAGGGCGATGGCCATGGCCGGCGTTCAGGGGCCCGGCCGGGGGGCCTGGCGGCGCCGCGCGAGCTTCCAGTACAGCAGCGAAGCCGTGACACCGAACACCAGGTGGGCCGCGAACGTGCTCCAGCCGCGCAACTCCACCAGCCAGGGGAACGCCTGCGTGGCCACGTGGAAGCTGGCCAGGTAGAGCAGCGCGCCGAACAGCAGGCCGACGACCGCGAGTGCGAGCGCCCCGGTGTCGTAGCGGAAGCCGGCGCTGATGAAGCCGAGCACCATGCCGAACGCGGTGCCGAGCACGTAGTGGGTGGCGAGCGCCACGGCCACGATGCCCACGCTGAACGACTCGGAGGCGTGGCCGGTGTCCGACCCGAGCGCGATCGCGGCGACCAGTTGCGAGATGCGCCACGGCCCCATGCTGCCGGCAGCGGCGGCCCAGAGGAGCTCCAGCACCATCAGGACCGCGCCGGCGGCAAATCCGGACACCGCGGCGGCGGACCAGTCAGGTTCACGCCGCTCCCAGCGATGCAGATGCAATCGATGTTCCATCGTCACCTCCATGCGGGAGGCGCCGTCGAATGGCAGCCCGGGTCAGGGAAACGCCGGGATGTTCGGCTCCACGCCTTCCAGATGCGCTTCCGGGTGCAGGGTTTGCAAGCGGGATTCGATGTCGTCGACGCGCGAGCGCGGCACGTCGACCATCAGCAGGATCTTGCCTTGCTCGATGGCGGACTCGAAGCGCTTGAGTCGGTGATTGGGTGTGGAGATGCCGATCAGGCTGGACGACCAGGCCCCGAAGCCCGCGCCCACGATCGCCAGCACGGCGACCATGCCCCATTCCGGCGAGTCGCCGAAGAGCGGGAAGAACAGCGCGGCGATCACGCCCAGCACGGCACCGGCGGCGCCGCCGATGACCAAGCCGGCCTGCGCCGAACGCACGATGTCGGAGGTCTGCAGCAGGTTGGCCGGATGCAGGCCGGTCAGGACCTCGCCCTCGCGGGCGACGAAATGGATGTGGGGCTCGGAGATCCGGGCGAGCAACAAGTCATCCATCGTCCGCCGGGCGCTGGCCAGGTCGGGCAACAGCCAATAGATGCGTCTGCGCATGGCCGCCTCCTTGTGCTTGATTGCAGCCGAGCTGCAGGCTTGCGGAGCGATTGGCGACCACCGTACTCCCATTCGGGACGATCGGCAAGCGGGCACAAACCATCGTCGCGTCGCGTGTATTTCACCGCGTGGGCAGCCTGCACGCCGCCACGCGGTTGACCTGGATCTGCGAGCCGCCGGCGCTGTAGGCCCACAGCACGTCGCCATTCGGGGCCGTGACCATGTCCTGGAACTGATCGATGGCGAGGCCGGATGCGACCGGGCCCTCGATGAGCTGTCCATCCGCCGCGTTCGCCACCGCCAGCATCAGCGCGCCCCCCGACTTCCAGCCCAGCAGCAGCCTGTCGGTGCCGAGCGCGGCCAGGTAGGGGCGGAACGGGTAGCTGGCGTCGAGGCCGGTGGCTGCGCCGATGCCGAGTTGCCGGGCCGGTGCCGTGCCGCGGTTCGGCAGCTTCGCGAGTTGCAGCGACAGCCCGCCGTTGGCCGCGGGCTGGATGAAGTTCATCCAGAAGCCGTCGCTCGCGCCCACCAGGCCGCCGAGTGCGCGCTGCGCCGGGTCGGTGCCGGCCAGCCACTGCAGCGTGTCGGCCGCAGCCGACGGCGTGGCCAGGCGCGCCTGCTGCATCGCGTTCGGGTAGGCGTCGCCGTGGCAGGTCGCGCCCCACTGCGTGCCGTTCCAGGCGGTGCGCACCGACCAGCTGTGGC
>NZ_JBFUGN010000103.1:0-11428 GCF_056402895.1 Rhizobacter sp. P3_B12
GTGTTGTCCGCAGCCAGACTGAACGAACCGTATGGTTTTCAAAGCCCTTTGCTTTGGTTACTTTCATTTGGGCTCAAATGAAAGTGACTCGCCCGCCGGGGCGAGACCCGGCAGCCCCCCCGCAGTCGATCACCCCTTCAGGATGAAGGAAACCACCTGCCCCCGCGTCCCCGGGTCATCGTCGAACCCCCCATGCGTCGTGCTGGTGCTCACCGGCCCCGGCGACACCCACGCCGTGGTGTTCGGCAAGCCCTTCGCAGAAGCGTCGAAGAAGCGCTGCATCCCCAGGATCGGCGTCGTGCTCCCCCCCTCGAACGACTCGCTGACGAGGTACAGCAGCGAGCGCCGGTACGGCCCGCAGGTGTGGTCCTGCTGCTCGGCGCGCTCGCTCAGGTGGAACTGCTGGTAGCGCTTGACGACGCCCGTCACCAGGTGCGGCCGCAGGCAGCGGTCGAAGGTGTCGACGCGCACCGCCGGCGCGAGAAAGCTCACCGATTCGAAGCGCATGCCCTCTTGTGCGAGCCGATCGATCATCAGGGTCGCGACGATGCTGCCGGCCGAATGCCCGACGAAATGCATGCGGATGCGCTTGTCGGCCACGCCATGCTTGAAATGCCCGTACAGCAGCACCGCGCCGGCCTGCTCGTCGTCCGGCACACCGGGCTTGTACGCGCTCATCGCGTCGGCGTTCTGCTTCATCTCGCCCCAGATGCGCGTGCCAGGGCGCGACAGCACGCGCTCCAGCCGCTCGTTCCACCAGGCCGTCATCGACGAGCCGGCGGCCGTGCTGCGCGGCACGTCGCGGATCGCATCGTCGATGCAGTTCAGCGCGCTGGTGAAGAAGTCGGTCTCCCACATCAGGAAGATCGGAAAGATCTTCTGCTCGTACAGCATCGGGATCCACTGCGCCGCGATGTCGGCCGCAGCCGATTCGCCGACCAGCCCGCCATGCGCGAAGATGCAGACGTCGACCACGCCGTCCTGCAGCCCCCATTGCTTGCGCGCCTGCGCGAGCTGCACGTCGACGATCGCGCGCACGTCGTCGGGCCGGGTGCGGAACACGCCGCTGTTGCTCAGCGCACCGTTGTTGCCCATGTTGACGATGAACGGCGACAGCTCGCGGTTGCGCAGCACCTCGCTCGCCGCGAGCGCGACACGGCCGGCCGCGTCGGTGCGCAGGCTGATCGATTTCGAGATCGCGGTGTGGTCCTGCGTCACCACGCCAAGCTGCGCGACCCAGCAGTCCATCGCGTTGGCGATCCAGTCGTCATAACTCAGGATCGCGTAGCCGTACGAGCCCCAGTCGGTGCCCCAGGAGTTCTGGATCAGGAAGCCGCGCTCGTTGTAGCCGACGATCGCGAACGCGTGGCCCGAATGCCGCGCATGCCCGCCCTTGACCGGGATCTCCCAGATCCCCTTCTTCGGCTCGGTGAACGAGATCGGCCGCTTCTTCAGTGCCGTCAGTTCGATGCCGTCGTCCCAGCCCGAATGGCAGCCGGCGCTCGCATACAGGATGCCCACCTCGTTCAGCGCGGCATGCATGTCGGTGATCGCCTTGTGGTCGATGCGGTAGTAGGCGCCGAGCGGGCGCTTGACGGCATCGAACCACCAGTCGTCGGCCAGGCTCTTGCTCACCGCCGGCATCTCGAGCCCGGGGAACAGCGGCTCGCGGCAGGCCCCGTGCTTGAACCAGCCCTTCATCGCACCGCGCAGGCTGGAGCCCTTGTCTTCGGACGAGCCCGGGTACTCGTCATAGCGGCGCGCCATCGAGTACAGCATGTACGGCGAGATGGCAGGCTTGCGCTCGCGGCCCGAGGCCAGCAGCAGGTGCTCGACGACCAGCGACAGCGCGAAGCCGGTGCAGGCCATCGTGTCGCCCTGGTACTTGACCGGCAGCCCGTGCTTCGGGAACAGCGTCGGCGGCGGCGCGCTGCCGATGGCCGGGCGGTAGGGCCTGTCGCGCACATCGATCTCGTCGGGGCGCGCGACGCGCATGAACGGGGTGTTCTTCGGCAGCGGGTCGGCGGTGGGGCGGCGCGGTTTCGCCACCTTCGTTGCGCCTGCGACCTTCACCGTTCGTGCTGCCATGAAGCCTCCCCATCGGTTCGATGTGCTTGTCGGATGCGCATTGGACCGCGTCGGGGCACGAGCCGCAAGCCTTCAAAGTGAGGAGGCCGGCGTCACTTGATCTGGTAGCAGCCAGGCGTTTCGATGAACATCTCCGGTCCGAGCTTGCAGCGCAACGCGTTGTATGAATATCGGATGCGATTCCCTGTCGTCTGACTCGCTGCCTCGATGGCAGCCTTGCGCACCGGCCGCCCTCGCCTGTCCAGCAAGCTGTCGAAAATCAGGTACTCGCGGTCCGTCAGGTAGGCAGGAACTTCCGACATTCCCCGCGGCGCAACCAGCACCGCACGCTGCTCCGGCCATACCGTGAAAGGGCCCACCGTGCGCACATCGCCATCCAGCACCTCGGCCGGCAAGCTCAGTCGGTAGCCGCCATCCATGTACTCGATGGCATTCTTCGGCAGCAACTGACGCGCGGAGTTCACGCATTGAATCAAGCTGCGCTCGTGTTGTTCTCCGAAGGCTTCAACCATCACCAGGCGCCCYCGCGCACGTCCCAGCCATTGCAGCACCAGCGTCACGTGGGCGGCTGCACGAACGCTGCCGCCGTCTTCCCTGAAGATCTCGCCCGTCTGCGGGTCGAGCTGGATGCCGAGTCCCAGCGGCAGCCGTTGAAGCGCCATCATTCGATGGCCGAATGTCGCGATGCTGCCGGCCGGCAGCCGCTTCCGCAGCCCCGACACATGAAGGCCCGGCCCGGGCCCGACTTGGCCCGCCATGTTCTCTCGACGCCTGATCTCCCAGGCGCTGTCGCCGGCCAGCAGCCTGCCGACAGCATGGTCGAATGGTTCGCGGGCCATGGTTTCACAAGCCATGCGCCGGCATGTCCGCACATGCCGCACGAGCTCGGTCCGCCCGTCGACGGCGGGAGAAGGCGCCTCCCCACGCGGTCGCTTCGCCGCTCCTCCCGGTCCGTGCAGGGCCATGGCCATTCCTCGTGTCGATTGCCACGCTGAGTGGCATCCGAGGGGTACGGAGTTCCGCGGCGCGGCTACTTGCCGCCGGCGGCGACCTCGTCGACCACCAGCAAGGTGGCGCCATAGCTGCCATCGCACGGCGACTCGCCGGCGCCACACACCGCCTTGCCGGCGAAGGGACTCTCGCCCGGTTGCCGCGCCGCCCACAACTGCCCGGCGAGCCCGAGGTCGATCTCGGGGATCTGGTCGCCGGCCTTCTTGACGCCGATGCCGGTCATGTCGCGCGGCTTGCGCGACACCATCGCGACGATGTGGTCGGTGCCCGGCGGCCCGCCGGCGGTGATGTGCCAGCCGGCACGCGGCAGCACCACCTCGCGGTTCAGCTCGATGCGGTTGTTCTTGTCGAGCTCGTTCGGGAACAGCAGGTAGAAGTGGGCCTTGTCGGTGCCGGCCAGGAACACGTACAGGTAGCCGGCCTCCGACGACTTGACGCGGAACTGCAGCCGGTCGCTGCCGATGCGCAGCTGCGACTTGTCGGCCAGTGCGTTGACGCCCAGCACCGGGTCAGCGTGGCGCACGATGTCCTGCAGCGCCGTGACCAGGCCGAAGGGCACGGCCGGCGGCGGCGCGGGGGCGACGGCCGGCGCCGGTGACGGCGCCGTGGCGGTCGTCACGCCTGCGGCCGATGCAGACGGCGCCGCAGCCACGACGGCGGGCGCCGGCGCACGGCCGGCGAACCACCAGCCCGCCCCGGCCAGCGCGGCGACCACCAGCCCGGCCAGCGCATAGACGCCGGCCCGCGACGGCGGCTTCGCATGCGGATCCGGCATCAGCTCGGCCGGCCGCGTGGACGGCGTCACCACCGTCGACGCACCGAGGTCCGGCGGCACCGGCAACCCGCCGCGCGTGCTGCTGCCCAGCAGTTGCGACGACGCATGCCCCAGACCGTGCCCCTGCCCACCCGGCAGCAAGGCCCGCAGCGCCGCCATGTCCTGCGGCCGGTCGTCCGGCTTCACCGCCAGCCCGGCATCGATGGCGGCCAGGAACTGCGGCGAATACCGCCCCGCCCCCGCCTGCACCGCCGGCTGCAGGTCGTCGGTGACGAGCCGGCTCACCGATGCGAGCGGCGCCCGCCCGGTGATCGAGGCATACAGCACCGCGCACAGCGCATATACGTCGGTCCACGGCCCCTGGCGCATCGCCTTCGATTCGGCGTACTGCTCCACCGGCGCGTAGCCGGCCTTCAGGATCACGGTGAGCGCCTGCGTCGCATCGCCGATCACGCGGCGCGCCGCGCCGAAATCCAGCAGCACCGGCCGCATGCTCGCCGCGCCGCCGAACTGCGTGCTCTGCTGGTTCAGCAGCAGGATGTTGTCGGGCGCGATGTCGCGGTGGTAGCAGCGCTGGTGGTGCATCAGCTCCAGCGCGTCGATCAGCGGGTGCGCCACGCCGAGCAGCAGCGCCTCGTCGGGCCGGCCGTGCTCGATCAGCCACTGCTTCAGCGTCGGACCTTCGTAGTACGGCATCACCATGTAGGCGGTGCCCTGCTGTTCCCAGAAGCGGTACACCTTGACGAGCGACGGGTGGTCGAACGCGGCCAGCAGCTGCGCCTCGTTGACGAAGCTGCGCAGGCCCAGCTCGAAGGTCTCGCGGTGGCGCGCCGAGCGCACCGAGACCTCGCATTGCGGGCCGCGCGTCGCGAGCGTCGCCGGCATGTACTCCTTCAGCGCGACCACGCGGCCGAGCTGGGTGTCGCGCGCCAGGTAGACGATGCCGAAACCGCCCTCGCCGACCAGGCCCTCGACCACGTACTCCTGCAGCCGGAACCCGTTCGGCAGCGAGTTGCCGCCGTCGAGCGGCGCACCGGTCTTGACGACGGTGCGGTCGTCGTCCGGCGCCGAAGTCGAATCGCTCACCAGCGCCCCTCCAGCAACTCCGAGAAGCAGTCCGGCGGCGGCAGCCCGGGCGCCACCGACAGGCTGTCGTCGGGCGCCGACGCATGGTCGGGCCACCACAGGCTGTGGCCGGTGTAGCGGCGCATCGCCTCGGCCACCACCAGCCCGTCGATCCATTGCGGCAGGCTCGCGGCGCCCGCATAGGTGTAGCGCAGCCGGCCCGGCATTGCGGTGGCAGCAGGCTCGACGCTGTGCCGCTCGGCCTGCCACGACGGCGCGCGCGCAAGCGCCGATTCAAAATCTTCGACCGTCGCACCGGCCCCCAGCGTGCCGAGTGCGGCAGCACTCAGGTGCCGGTACCAGCCGTCCAGCGCCTGGATGCCCTCCAGCGTCTCCGGCAGGTCGTGCGCGGTCTGCGCGACCACCAGCGGGAAATAGCGGCCGACCTTGTCGACGCTCGGCATCAGCACGCCGGCCCACCATTCGCTGTCGATCACGCCGGGCGCCCAGGCGAAGCGCCAGATCGGCCCCGTGAGGTACACATCGAGGAACTGCGCGCCGAGCCGCGTGCGGCTCGCGTCCATGCCCTTCGACAACCACGCATCGCAGGCATCGACGAACGGCTGCGGCAGCCGCCGGCTCGCGAAATCGCCCAGCATCGCGAGCTTGCCGAACCAGCCCGGCGCCTGCGTGCCGACGCCGCTGATGAACTGGTCGATGCTGAAGTCGTGGCTCACAGCTTGCCCGGGCATGAGAACTCTTGCAGCTCGGGCAAGCGGAACGGGTTGCGCACGCTGCTCGCGGTGACCAGGAACACCGCCTTGCGGTTGTCGATGTTGAAGGTCGCCTTGAAGCGCTCCGGCGCGCCGGCCGCCTCGACCTGCTGCTTGTCGAACAGCCGGAACAGCGCCCACGGGCCTTCCCGGGTGTCGCCCGACAGCCCGCTCGCCGACACCGGCGTCAGCGCCACGCGCACCTGCGTGCTGCCGCGCGGCCCCGGCCACTGGATCGAGGCCGGGATCTGCGGGCCGTGCGCATACTTGACGAGCTGGCCGTCGACGTCGAGCGTGAACTGCGTGATGTTCGGGTCCATCTCCATCGGCTTGAAGTCGAGCCGCAGCCCCGGCGCGGTGCCGCCGCCGCGGAAGAAGGTGTCGCGGATCACCGCCGCATGCTGGAACTGCAGCAGCGTGGAACTGTCGGCACCCATCGATGCGCCGTCGATCTTCTTGAAGCTCCACGGCCGCGTCGAGGTGTCGACGAAGTTCACCAGGTTCTTCTGGAAGAACGCGTCGAACAGCCCGCCCGGCGCGAACACGCGGGCGAAGTCTTCCTGCGTCACGTCGCGGCTGCTGCCGCGCGCGAACGGGTAGCGCCCGCTGATCGCCTGGCGGCAGAACTCGCCGATCTCGGCATTGATCGAGTTGCCGATGTTGCTGCGCGTGATGTCGAGCGCCGCCTTGGTACCGCTGACCGACAGCGTGTTCAGCAGCGAGCGGGTCGGCTCGGGCAGCCGCGCGGCCYCGGCCTTCACCTTGTTCGGCACGTCAGAGGGCGGCGGCACGTTGCCGCCCTTCACCGCGGTGTCGGCCGCGGTCAGCAGCGTGTAGACCTCGTTGATCAGCGCGATGGTCGAGTCGATCGGCGCGGCCTTGCCGTCGACCGCCCGTGTCTGCTGGCGCAACGCGACGAAGCGGTCGTCGACGATGCTCTCGATGCGCTGGCCCGGCCCGAGCGGCGTGGCCGGCGCCTGGTTGCCCAGCAGCCGCAGCAGTTCCTCGCGCGAGCGCTGGATCGCGTCGCGCGCCTTGGTCTCGACCTTCGACGCCACGTCCTTGCTGTCGCCGAGCGTGGTCTCGCGCGACATCGCCTTCAGCAGCGGCACCAGCGGGTTGTCGGGCGCCGACAGCACGCGCGACATCTGCACCGCCTGCGACAGGTTGGCCGTCGGCAGCATCTTCACGTCGGCGATGAACTCCTCCCACACCGTGACGTAGTCGGTCAGGTACAGGCGGCGCACCTCGTCGGCGAGCTGCTGCTGCACGTCGAGCGAGCGCAGCGCGTTCTGGCGATTGCTGTCGTTGACGCCCAGCACCCAGCTCTCTTCATCGGCCAGCGTGCGCGCGACGCGCTCGACCTCGCGCTGGAAGCCCTTGTGGTAGCCGTCGTAGGTGAAGAGCCCCGGCACGCCCTTGGTCAGCGGCTGGCCGCTCATGCGCGTGAACACCAGGCCCGCGCCGGCACCGGCCGCCTTCGCCACCGTGAACTCCGGGATGTCGGCGCCGACGCCCTGGCGCTTCAGGCGGCGGTACACGCGCTCGGTGAGCGGTGTCGCGATCAGGCGGGCCCGCGTCTGCGCGACCAGCTGCTTGTCCTCGGGCAGCGGCGACACCGCCTGGCCCTCGGCCAGCAGCGCGTCGAGGTGGGATTCGAGCTCGGCGCGCTGCTCGGTGGTCACCGAGCGCGGCAGGTTCGTCTCCCAGTCGGCCATCACGTAGAGCTTGAGGGCGGCCGGGTCGAAGCGCTCCGGGTCGTAGAGCATCACGTAGGCCTTCAGCGCCTCGTACTGCAGCTCGGGGTTGTCGAGGCCGGTCTTCAGGCGGTCCTCGATGCCGAGCGCGATGCGCGGCAGCACCGCGTCGGTCAGCATGCGGCGGTAGGCCTGCTGCGACGCGCCATCGAGCTTGCGGCCCTGGTACAGCCCGAAGCCGTGGCTGAACGGCACCGAGTCGCCGATGCCGGCCCGCGCCAGGTCGCGCGTGGCCTGCAGCGCCGGCAGCAGCACCAGGATGTCGGGCGACGCGCGGTTCGGCGTCGACTGCACCAGCTTGCGCACTTCTTCGACGGTGGCATCCACCTTCGCGATGTAGCGCTGGTTGTTGACGTAGCTGACGCCCCAGGCGAGCAGCACGCCCAGCGAGACGATGCCGAGCGCCGCATAGGCGGCCGTGATCATCCAGGCGCGGCGGCGCTCCCATTTCAGGTCGGTGCCGGCCAGCGCGGCCTCGCCGAACACCACTTCCTTCAGCAGCCGCGACAGGAAGAAGCTCTTGCCGCCGGACTGCAGCGGCGGCAGCACCGTGCGCTCGAGCCGGTAGGTGCGCGCGATGCGGCCGAGCATGCGGTCGATCGGCGTGCCTTCCTGCGTGCCGCTGATGAAGTACACGCCGCGCAGCAGCGGGTGGGCCTCGAACTGCGACGGCGAGAAGACCTGGTCGATCCAGTCCTTCAGCAGCCCGCGCAGCGCCTCGAACTGCTGCGGGAAGCCGTAGATGCGGGCACGGCGCTGCGGGTCGCGCTCGAGTTGCAGGCGGTCGATCAGGCCGTCGGTGAGGCGCTTCTCGAGCGCGTCGAACTCGGCCGGGAACACCGAGAGATCGGTGTGCTGCTGCTTGTCGAGCTTGAAGGTCATGCCCCACGGCGTCGCGCGGGTGTCCTTGTCGACCTCGCCCAACGTCTCCATGAAGCCCGACAGCAGGTCGCACTTGGTGACCAGCAGGTAGATCGGGAAGCGCATGCCCAGGTGCTGGTGCAGCTCCTGCAGCCGCAGGCGCACGGTGGCGGCGTGTTGCGCGCGCTCGTTGACGTTGGCGGTGAGCAGGTCGCTGACCGACACGGTGATCAGCACGCCGTTCAGCGGCTGGCGCGGCCGGCTGCGCTTGAGCAGGTCGAGGAAGCCCTCCCAGGCCTTGCTGTCGGTGTTCTTGTGGCTGTCCTGCGTGGTGTAGCGGCCGGCGGTGTCGATCAGCACCGCCTGGTCGGTGAACCACCAGTCGCAGTTGCGCGTGCCGCCGACGCCCTTCACCGAGTGTTCCCCCATCGCTGCGGCGAGCGGGAAGTTGAGGCCGGAGTTGACCAGCGCGGTCGTCTTGCCCGAGCCCGGTGCGCCGATGATCACGTACCACGGCAGCTCGTACAGGTAGCGCTTGCCGAGGCGCGACGTGAGGCCGCTGAACGCGCCGGCAACGCCCGTCTTGCCGGTGTCGAACTTCGCGTTGCGCAGCGTCTGCAGCGCCTTCTGGAAGCGCTCGTTCAGCGTCTTCAGCTCGGCGTTGGCCGGATCGTCGGCGGCCGTGCCCGCCACCGGCGTCAGCAGCTGGTCGACGACGCGCGCATTGGTCTTGCGCGCACGGAAGTACTGCCACAGCTTGCGCAGGATCACGAGGCCGACGATCACGCCGATGAACACCAGGCGTGCTGTTGCACTTTCCAGGGGTCTCCAGGTGCCGATCGCGATCAGCGGCCCGACGATCCAGATGACGAGGGACAGCGCGATCAGCCCGAGGATCAGCAGGAACCACGGGTTGAGCAGGACACCGAGCAGCTTCTTCATGATCCGGTTCCGGGAGCCGAGGCCGCGGGCGTCGCGCCGCGCGAGATGAACAGGGTGATTTCGACGCGCCGGTTCAGCGCGCGGTTGGCCGGCGAGTCGTTGGCGGCCACCGGCTCGCCATCGGCGCGGCCCTCGGCCTTGACGCGGTCGGCGGCGACGCCGTAGCCCACCAGGATGTCGCGCACCGTCTTCGCGCGCTCCTCGGACAGGTGCCAGTTCGACGGGAACTGCGCGGTGCGGATGCGCACGTTGTCGGTGTGGCCGGTCACCAGCACCGAGCCCTGCACCTKGGCCAGCGCCTCGGCGATGCGCTTCATCAGCGCCTCGCGGTCGCTGGTGAGCGCCGCGCTGGCGGGCGGGAACAGGCCGTCGCCGCGGATGATCACCACGCTGCGGTCGACCTCGTCGCGCACCGTGACCAACTCGGCCTTGATGTCGTTGACGAGGAACTGCGCGAGCCGCGGCTTCGGTGCCGGCAGCTTGACCGGCGGGGTCGGCGGGATCAGCCGCAGTTCCTGGATGCGGCCGTAGACCGGGTCGGAATCGCCGCTCAGCCGCCACGACAGGCCGAGGTAGATCGCGACCACCAGCAGCATCACGACGGCGCTGGCCACCCACAGCGGCAGCCAGGTCAGCATCGAGCGGCGGGTCGCGGCCTCGCCGCGCCAGTTCTGCGCGAGCGGCTGCGGGTAGTCGCCGCGCTCCTTCTTGATGATCTGCGCGAGCCGCTCGCGCACCGCCTCGAGCTGCGCGCGGCCACCGTCGACGACGCGGTAGCGGCCCTCGAAGCCCAGGCACAGCGCGGCGTAGATCAGCTCCAGCAGGTCGCGGTTGCCGCCCGGGTTCTCGGCCAGCTTGGCCATCAGCTGGAACACCTTCTCGCCGCCGCCGGTCTCGTTGTGGAACATCGCCAGCAGGCTGTGGCGGCCCCACTGGCCGGAGGCGCCCCACGGCATGGTGGCGGCCACCTCGTCGAGCAGCGTGCACAGGATGTAGCGCGCGGCCAGCACGCGCTCGGGCGTGATGCCGCGGGCGCGCGCCTGCGCCTCGAATTCGCGCAGGCCCTGGGCGATCGATTCGCGCAGCGCGGCCGGGTCGGCCAGCTGGGTGGAGGCGCGGATCTGCGGCACCAGCGCCAGCAGCGGGTTCGCCAGCGCCACCAGCGGGTTCAGGCCGCTGTCGCTCGGCCCGATGTCGGCCGCCACGTCGGCTCCGGCGGGCTGCTGCGGCGCGTGCTGCGGACGCGAGGGCATGGCGGTCGTGCGCCCGCCCGGCGTCGGCATGATGAAGGTGCGGCCGGTGTCGACTTCGGCAAACGGATCGTCGGGGGAAGAGGGGCTCATCGCGCTCACCACGTTCTTTCTGGCTTACTTCACTGGCTTCTGATGGCCCACAGCTCGAGCTCGAGGCCGGGGAAGTCGCCCGCGATGTGCATCGCGACGTGGCCGTTGGACGAGACGGCCTTCCACAGCTCGCCGCTGCGGTCGAGCTCGAAATAGAAATACCCCGCATGGAACGGCAGCTGGCGCGGCGCGACCGGCAGCGAGCGCAGCCCGATGCCGGGCAGCTGCAGGTTGACCAGATCGCGGATCTTGTCGACCGGGCCGATCTTGGTCTGTGCCGGGAAGCGCTGGCGCAGCTGCTCGCCCGGCACCTGCGCATTGACGGCCAGCACGAAGGTGCCGGTGCGCGCGAGCTCCAGGTCGTCGACGACGGCGGTGCGCACGCCGTGCGTGCGGGCGACCAGCTCGATCTGCAGCGCGTTCTGCTCGAGCACGGCCGTCAGCATGCGGCGCAGCTCGGCGAACACCGGCGCGAAGCAGGCGTTCAGGTCGTCGTGCCGGTACGGCGGGAATTCGGGCGGGCGGCGCGTGCTGCTGGCCAGCGTGGCCAGGTCGCCGGCCAGGCGCAGGCAGTCGCGGTGCAACTCCTTCGGGTGCGCATTCGGCACCGCGGTGTGCTGGCTGAAGATCGGCTCGTTGCGGTTCRGCGTCTGCAGCATCAGGAAATCGGCCAGCTCGGAGACGCCGTGGCTCAGCTGCCCCATGCGGCCGGCGAGCGCCTGCGCGCGCTGCAGGATCAGGCCGTGCAGCAGCGAGGCGCTGGCCGACAGCTGGGCGGTGGCCTCGATCGCCACCTGCGGCGGGATGTAGCTG
>NZ_JBFUGN010000104.1:0-11413 GCF_056402895.1 Rhizobacter sp. P3_B12
GCGCATAGCGGTGCTCCACCGGGATCTTCACCTGCCCACTGCCGACGATCGCGAACAGCTCGTCGGCCATCGCCTGCGTCGACTCGCGGGTCGCGATGTGCGTGAACACCGTGGGCCGCGTCAGGTACAGCGAGCCCTTCGCGCCGAGCACGCCCAGGTCGACGGGCGGCACCTTGCCCGACGCGCTGCCGTAGCTGGCCATCAGGCCGAACGGCTGCAGGCAGTCGAGCGACTTGTCCCAGGTGTCGCGGCCGACGCCGTCGTACACCACCTTCACACCCTTGCCGCCCGTGATCTCGCGCACCCGGGCCGCGAAATCTTCCCGCGCGTAGTTGATCGTGAAGGCCGCGCCATGCGCCTGCGCGGCGGCGCATTTCTCGTCGGTGCTCGCCGTGCCGATCAGCTGCAGCCCGAGCGCACGCGCCCACTGGCAGGCGATCAGCCCGACGCCGCCGGCCGCGGCATGGAACAGCACGAAATCGCCCGCCGCGAGCCCCGCCTGCGGCAGCGTGCGGCGCAGCAGGTACTGCGTGGTGAAGCCCTTCAGCATCATCGCCGCCCCCTCGTCGAAGCCGATCGCGTCGGGCAGCTTCACGACGCACTTGGCCGGCATCACCCGCAGCGTCGCGTAGGCCCCGGGCGGCTGGCTCACGTAGGCCGCGCGGTCGCCGGCTCGCAGGTGCGTCACGCCCTCTCCCACCGCCTCGACCACCCCGGCTCCCTCGACGCCCAGGCCAAACGGCGCCGGCAGCGGGTAGGTACCGCTGCGGTGGTACACGTCGATGTAGTTGATGCCGATCGCATGGTGGCGGATGCGGATCTCGCCCGGGCCGGGCTCGCCGACCACGACCTCCGACAGCGTCAGGGTCTCGGGCCCGCCGGCTCGGTCGAGGCGGACGGCATGTGCAGTAAGTGGCATGGGTTGCTCCAGTGGATGCGTTATCGTGCCAGCACTCCCGCGACCCTGCCCGTACCCGGTCTTGAAACGCCTCACCACCGCACCCAACCTCGCCCTCGCCCAGCTGTGGGCCGACATGCTCACGCAGACGGGAATCCCCACCACCGTGCAACGTGCGTTCGCGAGCAGCCTGTCCGGCGGCGTGCCGCCCAGYGAGACCCTGCCCGAGCTGTGGGTCGACGACGAGGCCGACCATGCGCGCGCCCTCGTGCGGCTCGACGAGCTGCAGCATCCGCGCCGCCACCTGTGGGCCTGCCCGCAATGCCATGAAGTGATCGACGGGCCCTTCGAGCAGTGCTGGAACTGCGGCGCCGCGATGCCCGCGGCATGAACCCGCCGCACGGCCGCCCGAAGGCGGGTTCGCTCCCGCTCGGCGGGAACGCGCGCAGCGCGAGGGTGCCGTCATGACCGCCCTCCATCCCCGCATCATCCTGATGCTGACGCTGCCACCCCTGTTGTGGGCGGGCAATGCGGTGGTCGGGCGGCTGATGGTCGGCAGCGTGCCGCCGCTCGCGCTGAACGCGTTGCGCTGGTCGCTCGCCTTCATGCTGCTGCTGCCGCTCGGCTGGCGCCTGTTCAGGCGCCCGGGCGACCTCGCCGCGCGCCTGCGCTACCTCGCACCGCTCAGCCTGGTGGGCGTCGGCAGCTACAACGCGTTGCAGTACATGGCGGTCACCACCTCCACGCCGATCAACGTGACGCTGATCGCCGCCAGCTCGCCGCTCTTCATGCTCGCGATCGGCGCGCTGGCCTACGGCGAACATCCGACGCGGCGCCAGGGGGCCGGCGCCGTGCTGTCGCTGCTCGGCGTGGCGCTGGTGCTGTCGCACGGCCACCCGTCGACGCTGCTGCAGCTGCACCTGGTGCCCGGCGACCTGCTGATGCTGCTGGCCACCGCGCTGTGGGCGATCTACAGCTGGATGCTGGCGCGCCCGCCGGCCTCGATGCGCCCGCCCGAGCGGCCGCCCTGGAACGGCGCCGAGTTCCTGCTCGCCCAGGTCGGCTTCGGCGCGCTGTGGGCCGCTGCCGGCGCGGGCGCCGAGCACGCGCTCGGCGGGCAGCCGGTGCTGTGGTCCGGCGCGGTGTATGCGGCGCTCGCCTACGTGGCGATCGGCCCGTCGATCGTGGCCTATTTCTGCTGGGGCGCAGGCGTCACCGCGGTGGGGCCGGCGGTGGCGGCCTTCTTCGCGAACCTGACGCCGGTGTTCGCCGCGCTGATGTCGGCCGCGATGCTGGGCGAGGGGCCGCAGTGGTACCACGTCGCGGCGTTCGGCTTGATTGYCGCGGGGATCGTCGTAACATCCCGCGCAGCGCCCCGCAGGACACCATGACACCTTCCGGCCCCGTCGCAGTTCCCTCCGCTCGCAAGCGCTCGTGGCAACTGCTGTACGGCGCGGCCGCGCTGCTGATCCTGGTGGTGATCGGGCTCGACCAGCTCCTGGGCGTCAAGGTCAACGACCGCTTCGGCGACTCGCTCGCCGCCGACCGCAGCTGGGCCGCCCGCTTCGAGGCGCTGGGCGAGCTGCGCCGCCTGGCCGGCGAGGTCGACGCGCCGGCCAACGACATCTTCGCGTCGGGCCAGGTCGACCATGAACGACTGCAGCTGCATGCCGCGCACGGGCGCTTCAAGCAATCGCTCGCGGCCGCGGTGCAGCGCTTCGAGGCCCACCCGGCCGAAGGCGAGCGCGAGCTGATGGTGCAGGGGCTGCAGTCGGCCGGCAGCACGGTGCAGCGCATGGTCGAGCAATCCGAGACCACGCTGCAGCGCTTCGGCGAGCAGCGACTCGATGCGGCCTCGCGCGCGATGGTCGAGGTCGACCGCAGCTACGCGCAGCTGCAGGAAGACCTGCGCAGCGTCGCGCGCATCTCGCGCACGGTGCAGAAGACGCAGATCGACGCGCTGAGCCAGTCGGTGGGCCGCTACCGCTGGCTCGAGTTCGCGAGCGCCGTCGTCGTCACCGCGATCACGCTGGGCATGCTGGTCTACGGCTTCCTGATCCGCCGGCGCATGGAGCTGGCTTCGGCCGAGAAGGCGCAGCACCTGTCCGAGCTGCAGGCGGCGAAGGATGCGGCCGAAGCGGCCAGCCAGGCCAAGTCGCAGTTCCTCGCCAACATGAGCCACGAGATCCGCACGCCGATGAACGGCGTGCTGGGCATGACCGAGCTGC
This sequence comes from Rhizobacter sp. P3_B12, assembly GCF_056402895.1. Classification (NCBI taxonomy): domain Bacteria; kingdom Pseudomonadati; phylum Pseudomonadota; class Betaproteobacteria; order Burkholderiales; family Sphaerotilaceae; genus Rhizobacter; species Rhizobacter sp. P3_B12. Next base: position 3,127 of record NZ_JBFUGN010000104.1, read on the forward strand.
TGATGGGCACGACGCTGAACGACCAGCAGCGCCGCTTTGCCGACAGCGCGCACCGCTCGGGCCAGGCGCTGCTGGGCGTCATCAACGACATCCTCGATTTCTCGAAGATCGAGGCCGGCAAGTTCGAGGTCGAATCGCTGCCGTTCAACCCCTGCGAGGTGGCCTACGACGTGGCCGAGCTGCTCGCGGTGCAGGCGCATGCCAAGGGGCTCGAGGTGATCTGCCAGATGGGCCCCGACCTGCCGGTGCGCGCCTACGGCGATGCGGCGCGGCTGCGCCAGGTGCTGATGAACCTGCTGGGCAATGCGGTGAAGTTCACCGAGCGCGGCCACGTGATGATCTCGGTGACCAAGATGCCGGCCAGCAGCGCGGCGCACAACCATGCGGCGCTGCTGGAGTTCGCGGTGTCGGATTCGGGCCCGGGCATCTCGACGGCCGACCAGGCGCGCGTGTTCGATGCCTTCACGCAGGCCGACAGCTCGCGCACGCRGCGCCACGGCGGCACCGGGCTGGGCCTGACGATCTCGAGCCAGCTGGTGGCGATGATGGGCGGCAAGCTGCAGCTGCAGAGCACGCGCGGCGACGGCTCGCGCTTCTGGTTCTCGCTGCCGATGCGGCTGGTGCCCGACAGCCAGCCCCTGCTGACCGACCGCGAAACCGCGGCGCTGCAGGGGCTGCAGGTGCTGGTGGTGGACGACAACACGACCAACCTCGACATCCTGCGCCACCAGCTGAGCGCCTGGGGGTTGCGCGTGGACACCGCCGAGAGCGGCGAGCATGCGCTGCAGCTGATGAGCAAGCGGCCGGTGGTGCACGACCTGGCGATCCTCGACGTGCACATGCCCGACATGGACGGCCTGACGCTGACGCAGCGCATCCGCGCGAACCGCCGGCTCGACGGGCTGAAGCTCGTGATGCTGAGCTCGCAGGGGCTGGACATGCCGGCGATCAGCCTGACGCGGCTGGGCGTCGATCGCTGGCTGTCGAAGCCGGTGCGCAAGCAGGAGTTGCGGCGTGCGCTGATCGACCTGCTGGCCCATGAAGCGCAACCGGTGCCCGCGGCCGCGCTGCCCGCGCCGCCGCCGGTCCCCGGCCCGGGCGGCCCGGTGAGGAGCGCGCGCGTGCTGCTGGCCGAGGACCACCTGGTGAACCAGGAGGTGGCGGCGCAGATGCTGCGGCTGGCCGGCTACGACGTGCAGGTGGTGTCCGACGGCCAGGCCGCGATCGACGCGGCGCGCAGCCATGCCTTCGACGTGGTGCTGATGGACTGCCTGATGCCGGTGGTCGACGGCTTCGAGGCGACCGCGCGGCTGCGCGAGATCGAGCGCGCCGAGGGCGTCAGCGACCTGGCCCGACTGCCGATCGTCGCGCTCACCGCGAACGCGATGAAGGGCGACGTCGAAGCCTGCCTCGCCGCCGGCATGGACGACTACGTGGCCAAGCCGTTCACGCAGGAGCAGCTGGTGGCGGCGATCGAGCGGCGCCTGAAGGCGCGGGCGGTGCAGCGGGCGGAGTGAGTCAGTTCTGCTGCGCGGTCTGTTCGAGTTCGCGCTCTTTCGCATCGATCATCTCGCACAGCACCACCCAGGCGGAGTTCATCTGCTTTCCGCCATGATTCGCGCGTTTGCGCTCGCGATCGGCGTGGGCTTGTTTGCGCTCTTTCGGCGTCTCTTTGCCGGGAGACAGCCCGGCTTTCCATTGCTTGTACCCCGCTCTTTTCTTGTCGCTCTCCTCCTTTGATGGACGCGCTCCACGCGCAGACGTGGGCTGATGCGCATCAAAGTCAACCTGGTCCTTGCGAAGCCGAGGCATCCCATTGAACGCCAGCCCCTTCCTGGCGTCGTACGCAGCCTCTCTCCTCTGCATTGCGGCGATCGAGGAGACGACGTTGCGCCAGATGCGCGTCTCGGAAGGTTTCCATCGCCCGGCATTGCGCGGATCGGCTTCGGTCTCGGCGAGGGTGTTGAGGGCGTCTCGTGCCGCCTTGATCAACGCACCGCCGCGGCTGTCGATATGGGTGCGAACTTCACGGACCATCGAGAATGCCGGCTCGTAATCTTCCTTCGGGCCAGGGGGTTGAATCAATTCCAGTACAGCGTCCCACCGCTCCCAGACCCGCCTGCGGCATTGATTGAACGACGCCTTGTCCATTGCGTCGGAGCAATAGTCTGGAATGGCATTCGCCAACTCCTCCGCGGCCTTTGCCAGGGCCTTCAGCGCATCCTGGCGATCACCGGTGACGCCTTCTGAGCGAAGCCGCGCCCAGTGACTGAGTTGAACAGCGCCGTCGGCGGTGAGCCCCTCTTCCAGAGCTTGCATTTGCTTCGCACCCTGTCGGCAGATGGCCGACGAGATGGCATGGGGATTTTCTGGCGGCTGGTCCGCGAACAGGACCTCGCGAAAGCGGTTCCTTGCCATCGCACGCGCCGCATCCGTCGATCCCTCCTGGCCCCCCCTGTACTTCAGATCACTCCCGCGATTGACACCCGTGGATGACACCTGCGGCATCCTGCTTGCACTACCGATACTGCTACTGCTAGACATCTTCGGACCCACCGTTCACGTGGAACCACCGGCAATGACAACCAGCGCACAAAAGTGGAACCACATGCCTGTGTCGCTTCAGGTTCGCCATCGTTCCGGCGAAGGTACAACAGGCTTCACAGACAAATGCAGCACAGACGAATGCATTGCGGGCAACGAGCGAAGCGCTAGACCCGATGCCGCACCGGCGCCACGCTCCACGACACCGTCGGCTGGTCGATCATCGCGTGCACGCGCGAGTGGCCCATCTCGTTCATCAACCGCGCCATCGCGACCCGGCCGTGTGCCGCCGAATCCCAGATCAGCATGTCGACGACGGTGCCGTCGTTCCACTGCGCGAGCCGGCGCGAGCGGAATCCCGCCTGGCGCTTGAGCCAGTCGTCGATCTCGACGTTGGCGTCGATGAAGTCGTCGCAGGTGCAGTTCGCCAGCTTGAAGGTGGTGATTTCGATCGCTTCGGTCATGGGCTTCCTCCGGTGAGACGGCTCGCATCATCCTGCAGCCGGCCCGCGACCTGTTAGCCGGATCCTCCAGAACTCATGCACGATCCTGCAAATCGTGCGCTCGCGGCGCGGCAACGCGCAGCGTCTCGTGCAAGATCGTGGGCATGGTTTCGACCCTTGACCGCTACGCCGAGATCGCCGCGCTGATCGCCCGCCACGCGCCCGCCGACGGGCAGGCCACCACCGCCATCGGCAACCTGTTCTTCGGCCGCTGTTCGTCACCGTCGCAGCCGCACTACGCCGCGCAGTGGCCCTGCTTCGCGCTGCTGGCGCAGGGCGAGAAGATCCTGACGCTCGGCAACGACGAGTACCGCTACGGCGTCGGCGACTACCTCGTCACCTCGGTCGACCTGCCGATCGTCTCGCGCGTCACCGTGGCGAGCGCGGCATCGCCCAGCCTCGGGCTCGGCATGTCGATCGACGGCGTGCGGCTCACCGAACTGCTGCGCCGGGTGCGCGCACCGCAGGCCGCGCCGCCCGGCGACGGCCTGCGCGGCGTCACCGTGAACCGCGCGCCACCCGAACTGCTGGACGCGGTGATCCGCCTGCTGCGCCTGCTCGACAGCCCGCACGACATCCCGGCGCTCGCACCGCTCGTCGAGGAGGAGATCCTGTACCGGCTGCTGACCGGGCCGGATGGCGGGCGGCTGCTCGCGATCATGTCGGCCGACAGCCGCAGCAACCGGGTCGGCAAGGCGGTCGACTGGCTGCGCCGGCACTTCGCCGAGCCGCTGCGCATCGAAGACCTCGCATCGCACGTCGGCATGAGCGAGTCGTCGCTGCACCACAACTTCAAGGCGGTGACGGCGCTGACGCCGATGCAGTACCAGAAACAGCTGCGCCTGCACGAGGCGCGCCGGCTGCTGGTGGTGGAGCGGCTGGGCGTCGCGACCGCCGGCCACCGCGTGGGCTACCAGAGCCCGTCGCAGTTCAGCCGCGAGTACGCGCGGCTGTACGGCCAGCCGCCGGTGCGCGACGTGTCGGCTGGCGTGGCGCCCGAGGCCCAGGGCCTCTAGTCCAGTTCCGACTCAGGGCTTGTAGGGCAGCGTCAGGTAGTACCTGCCCAGCTCGGTGAGCTGGCCGTCGGCGCCGAGCAGGCTCGAGAAGTGCACGTCGTTGCTCCAGCGGCCGGTGAACCAGGCGTAGCGCACGACATCGGCGCGGTTCTCCAGCACGCCGACCATCTCGGCCATCTGCGCCTTCTGCTTGGCCACGCTGTCGATCTGCGCCGAGCCGTCGCCGGTGTGCCAGTTCGCGAACTCGGTGACCCAGAACGGCTTGCCGTATTTGGTGAGGCGATCGAGCTGCGCGGCCAGGCCGTAGTCGTACCAGTGGAAGGCCAGCATGTCGATGCGCGGCGCGCGCTGGCCGTTGGCATTGCGGTAGGCGGTGTAGAACGCGTCCATCCAGACGACGGGATCCTCGAAGCCGGCCAGGTTGCCCCAGGTGATCTGCGGGCCGACGATCTTGACGCCGGTCTTGGCGGCCAGCGCCTCGACACGCGGCCAGGCCGCCGCGGTGTCGGCCGGCGACATCGTCGCCTGGCCCCACAGGTTGGGCTCGTTGAGCACCAGCAGGTACTTGTACTGCGGGTTGGCCTTCAGCAGCGCCTCGATCTCGGCATCGTTGAAGCTGAAGTTCCACAGCATCGGCACGAAGTCGGTGCCGGCCGGCGGTGTCAGCTTCGGCCGGGGCGACCAGTTGTACCACCAGGACACGCCGGGCGACAGCGCGTTCAGGTCGGCGGTGGTGGCCACGTCGTAGGCGATGCCGCGCTTCGCGCTCTTGCCGACCGGGTTGGCCGGCGTCGTGCCGGCGTCCGCGACGAGGCGCCACTGCTGGTTGTCGGTGCGGGTGCAATCCCACTGGTGCACCACGCCGCCGACCGCGGTGCTGAAGTCGCGCACGTCGAGGCACTTGCCGCTGTGTCGCGCCTTCAACTCGAAGGCATCGCCGATCGCGGTGGCGGTGTAGCGCTGGTTCGCGCCGGCGTTGTCGGCGAGTTGCTGCACGGCCGCGCCGTTGGCGGTGGACGATGCGGCGACGCTGATCGACTTGCCGCTGCGGACATTGGTCAGGCGCCAGGCGCCGCCGCCGGCCGATGCAACATCGAAGCGCTGCGCGTCGTCGCTCGCRCACGCGGCCTGCAGCAGGCGCGCGGCATCGGCGGTGCTGGCACCCTCGATGCCGACGCACAGTTGCGAATGCACCGAGCGCACCGAATAGCGCCCGACCGCCGGGCCGGCCTTGCCGCCGCTGGCCGCGGGATGAACGGTGAATGACTGCGCGGGTTCGTCCTTGCAGGCGAGCTGCTGCAGGCCGGTGCTGCTCGATGGCGCAATGCACTTGCCGCTGCCGGCGTTCGCCAGCGCGAAGCGGTTGCCGCCGAGCCGCTTGAACGCGAAGCGCTGCGCGTCGGTGCCGTTGTCCTGCCACTGCTGCACGGTGGCGCCGTCGGCCGCCGAAGCGCTGGCGACATCCATCGCGCGGCCACTGCTTGCCAACAGTTTGTAGCGTCCTGAAGTATCCAGGCTCACATTGAAAGCCTGGGCCGTGCCGCTGTTGCAGTCAGCGAAGCGGAAGCGCGCGCCATCGACGTTGTCGGGTGCGGCTTCGAGGCACTGGTTGCTGCCGGTGTTGGCGAGCACGTAGCGCTCGGCCTGCAGTGGCAGCGTGGTGTCGGTCGCAGGCGCGAAGGCGGCGGCCGATTCCGACGGCGCGTCGGCAGCCGGCGCATCCGCCGTGCCGCTCCCGCTGCCGCCGCACGCTGCCAGCGTGCCGATCAGGCCGATCGCCGCGGCCACGCCGGCGGCTTTCCACTTCAAGTGAATCCTGCGCATCGTCCGTCCCCTGGTGGGCAGGTCATTGCCTGCGTCGGCGCAGTGTTATGGAACTGGTTCCAACTGGCAACGGCGGGGATGTGAGCAGGTGTGTAGCTGTCAGTGTCAGCCGGGGTGCATGCCGTGCCGACGCAAGCCGCGTCCGACCACGAGACCCCGCATCACTCGCACCGAATGCCCCGTGCGATGATCCGCGCAGGAGGCGCGGCCTCGCGCCTCGTGACCTTGAGAGGCCCTCGATGGAAACCTTGGACGACATGCGGCGCCGGCACCTGCTGACCATCGAACAGCATGCCGAGATCGGCGCCTGGGTGGCCAGCGCCAAGTCGCCGGAAGCGATCATGGCGATGCCACCCCACCTGTGGCGCGCGCTGTCGCTGGCCAGCGTGCTGATGAATGTCGATGCGGAGCTGACGCAGGCGCCGCTGCTCGGCGAAGGGTGAGATCACCGCCCGCGTCGCTCGCATGACCGCTACGCGGGCGGAAACATCTGGTCCAGACCGGCGAGCAGATTTGCCAGCATGCCGCGCGCGTTCTGCGCATTGCCTTTCACGGCAAGCTCCACACAGTGCATCTGATGGATCAGATCGCTGCTCCATCCGGGCTTGAACCGCTCGGTGTGGCACAACTTGATCAGTGCATCGCTGTCCGACGTCATCCAGACGTTGTTGTTGCTCATGGCGGTCAGACGCTGTCGAAGCTGGTTCACGGCGACCGGCGAAGGACCCGCATCCTGAGCCAGCAGCTTTTGAACGTCCTGCCAGGCATCGAATCGGCCAGGCAACCCTGACTCCTTGGCGTTGAGCTTCTGCAGCTTCTCGAACACCTCTTGCTGGCTCCTCGAGAAGTGGGTCTTGTAGTCACCGCTCGAGACAATCGCGTTCACCCCTGCGCGCACGTCGGACCATGAGATCTGCTGCTGGCTCCCGACGGTCTTGATGTCTTTGCTCAAGAGCGCGAGATCCTGGCACGCGGCCTGACAGGAGACGGTCGCCTTGCGCTGTGGCGCAGCCCCGGGGGCTGAAACCTGCCGCTGCAGCGGCGCCGGCGGCCGGGCTGACAACGCCTGGTTCCCCGCGTGCCGGCTGCTCTTGAAGGCGCGGCCCACCGCCGTCCATGCGCTGTATCGCGCCTGTCCCGGCTGCCCCAGCTGGGGCTTCAGAGCCTCGATGGTGTGCCTCAGCGCCGGCGACAACGTCGCAAATTCGGGAAAGGTGGCCAGGGTGTTCACGATCTCCTGGGCGAGCTTCCAGTCCTCGGGCTGAACTTCGGGCGTGGTCTTCCCGCGCGGTGCGTTGACACGCTGGTCTTCGTAGTGCTCCAGCATGCACTTCAAGGCACCGAGATGCGCCTGGAAATCCTGCACCTGTCCGCGGGCGCGCGCGGCCAGGAACGGAACACTCTGCAGGGTGGCGAACGAGGCCACCTTGAACAGGTGCGATCCAGAGCGAGAAATCAGATGGCTTTGCACGCAGTGCCCCGCGGAACTGCGCTGTTGGGGAAGCGAGGCGACCCTTCCGACGTGTTCCGATGAGGGGGCACTCTGCGAGCGCGGGATCTTGCGAACAGCATTGGGCTGAAGTTTGGTGGAAGGACCCATGGTGGCCTTTGCGGTTGAAGTGGCGTCCCGGGCGCCACCTCGGCCTCACAAGCGCCGAGCCCTCACCCGAGTAACGCCCGGTATGTCACGCCGGCCGCCACATCGTTCCACGCGCAGTACATCCTTCCGCCTAGAACGTCCCCGGATACGACCCGCCGTCCAGCAGGATGTTCTGCCCCGTCAGGTACCCCGCCTGCACGCTGCACAGGAACGCGCAGACCGCACCGAACTCCTCGGCGGTGCCGAAGCGCTGCGCGGGGATCGCCTTGCGCCGCACGTCCCACGCGGCATCGGCATCCTGCCCCGCCTTCTGCGCGCCGGCGCGCACGGTGGTGCGCAGCCGGTCGGTGTCGAACGCGCCGGGCAGCAAGCCGTTGATCGTCACGTTCTTCGCCGCGAGCTTGCTGCGTGCGAGGCCGGCGACGAAACCGGTCAGCCCGCTGCGCGCGCCGTTCGACAGCCCCAGCACGCCGATCGGCGCCTTCACCGCGCCCGAGGTGATGTTGACCACGCGGCCGTAGCCGCGCCCCGCCATCGCATCGACCGTCGCCTTGATCAGCTCGATCGGCGTCAGCATGTTGGCGTCGAGCGCCTTGATCCAGGCGTCGCGGTCCCACTCGCGGAAATCCCCCGGCGGCGGCCCGCCGGCGTTGTTCACCAGGATGTCGACCTGCGGGCAGGCGGCCAGCGCCGCCTCGCGGCCGGCGGCCGTCGTGATGTCGCCCGCCACGCTGCGCACCTCGCCGCGCTTCAGCGCCCGCAACTCGGCGGCCGTGGCCTCCAGCGCCTCGGCGCCGCGC
>NZ_JBFUGN010000105.1:0-11149 GCF_056402895.1 Rhizobacter sp. P3_B12
GGCTCAGCTTGCTTTCTGGCTGCTTGCGGCACCCGTCGGCCATGCGAAGAACTTTTACGTCTTCATACACCATGGTGGCGCCTACTCGTTGAAAACGCTCTACGAGGTCTTGTCGGACTGGCCCATCATCGGCAAGGGCGCGCGTCAACTGCCGTACCAGTATGCCGGGCTCGCGATGGCGCTGCGTTCCAGGAACGCACACTGGAAATTCGGCGAGATCGAGCCTCGCCACTGGCACCAGCTGGCCCAGCAGGCGGGCGAAGCGGTGTGGCTCAACATGGTCGAAATGGTGGAGGTCGTGGATCCGGCACTCGATCGAGTCGAGGCCTTGCTCCCGAAGGGATTCCCCGACCCGGTCTGGAGCACCATCTCGGCCGGTGTGCGCCGCCATGCGAAGAAGTTCCTGATGACGGCGAAGCGCCTCTGACACCTTGGCGACAGCGGGATTCACCGTGTTTACAAGCCCCCGCCCCGCTCCTAGCATGGCTTTTCCATGCCGTCTGCCCTCCCCGCCCACTTTGCCCACTGGCCGCCCGGCCTGCCGCACCACCTGACGCTGCCGCAGACCAACGTCTTCCACAACCTGCAGGTGTCGGCGCAGCGTTTTCCGGACAAGGCGGCGGTCATCTTCTACGACAGCGTGATGACGTATGCCGAGCTGCTGGCCGGCAGCGAGCGCATCGCCGGCTGGCTGCAGCATGAAGCCGGCGTGCAGGCCGGCGACCGCGTGCTGCTCTACCTGCAGAACAGCCCGCAATGGGTGATGGCGTTCTACGGCATCCTGCGCGCCAACGCGGTGGTGGTGCCGGTCAACCCGATGAACCGCAGCGAGGAGCTGCGCCACTACGTGCACGACAGCGGCGCGCGCGTCGCCATCGTGCCGCAGGACCTGCTGGCCCAGATGCAACCGCTGCTGGATGACGTCGGCGAGAACCACCTGCAGCGGCTGCTCGTCGTCACCTATGCCGATGCGCTGACCGTGCCCACCGACCTGCCGGTGCCCGAGGCCGTCTCGGCCACGCCGCGCTCGTTCGACGCACCGAACCTCACCGCGTGGCGTGACGCCCTCGCAAGAAATCTTCGCCCCGGCCCGCTCACCGCCGGCCCCGACGACCTGTGCGTGATGCCCTACACCTCCGGCACCACCGGCCAGCCCAAGGGCTGCATGCACACCCACCGCAGCGTGATGAGCACGCTGGTCGGCGGCGTGCAGTGGTTCGGCCGCACGCAGGATGCGGTGTACCTGTCGGTGCTGCCGTTCTTCCACGTCACCGGCATGGCCGGCAGCCTGAACGGCCCGCTGTACCTCGGCGCGACGATGGTGGTGCTGGCGCGCTGGGACCGCGACGCCGCCGCCCGGTGCATCCAGCGCCACCGCGCGACGGTGCTGCAGGCGATCTCGACGATGGTGGTCGACTTCCTGTCGAACCCGCGCTTGCCAGACTACGACCTGGGCAGCCTGCAGGGCATCCGCGGCGGCGGTGCGGCGATGCCGGCGGCCGTGGCGGCGCGCCTGCGCGAGCTGACCGGGCTGGACTACGTCGAGGGCTACGGCATGACCGAGGCGATGGCCGCGACGCACATCAACCCGCCGCACCGGCCGAAGCCGCAGTGCCTGGGCATCCCGGTGTTCGATGTCGACGCGCGGGTCATCGACCCGGCCACGCTCGCCGAGGTGCCGGCCGGCGAGACCGGCGAGGTGGTCGTGCACGGCCCGCAGGTGATGCGCGGCTACTGGAACGACGAGGCCGCCACGCGCGACGCCTTCATCGAGATCGGCGGCCGCCGCTTCCTGCGCACCGGCGACCTCGCGCAGGTCGATGCCGACGGCTATTTCTTCATGGTCGACCGGCTCAAGCGGATGATCAACGCGTCGGGCTTCAAGGTGTGGCCGGCCGAGGTCGAATCGCTGATGTACCGCCACCCGGCCGTGCTCGAGGCCTGCGTGATCGCCGCCCGCGACGCCCACCGCGGCGAGACGGTGAAGGCCTTGGTGGTGCTGCGCGCCGGCCACGAGGCCGTGTCCGCGCAGGAGCTGATCGCGTGGAGCCACGAGCACATGGCCGCCTACAAGAGCCCGCGCATCGTCGAGTTCGTCGCCGCGCTGCCGAAGTCCGGCACCGGCAAGGTGATGTGGCGCGAGCTGCAGGAGCGCGAACTCGCCACGTCATCGACACCCCAACCTGGAGACAGCCCATGACCCCCATCCCCCTGTTGCGGCGACGCTCGCTGATCGTCGCCGCCGGCGGCGCGGCCCTGGCGGCGCCGCTGCGCGTGCTGCGCGCCGAGAGCTTCCCGAGCAAGCCCATCACGCTGATCGTGCCGTGGCCGGCCGGCGGCTCCACCGACCGCCACCTGCGCACGCTGGCCGACATCGCCGGCAAGCTGCTCGGCCAGAACGTCATCGTGCAGAACCAGCCCGGGGCCGGCGGCACGCTCGGGCCGGGGATGATGGCGCAGACGGCGAAGCCCGACGGCTACACCCTCGCGCAGTTCCCGATGGGCATGCTGCGGCTGCCACACATGCAGAAGGTGAACTGGCACCCGATCAACGACTTCACGTTCATCATGGGCGTCTCCGGCTACACCTTCGGCTTCACGGTGCGCGCCGATTCGCCGTTCAAGACCTTCAACGACTACATCGAGGCAGCGCGCCGCGAGCCCGGCAAGATCGACTACGGCTCCACCGGCATCGGCACCTCGCCGCACCTGCTGATGGAAGAGCTGGCCGACAACGCGAAGGTCCGGCTGAACCACATCCCGTTCAAGGGCAACGCCGACCTGCAGCAGGCGCTGCTCGGCGGCCACGTGATGGCGCAGAGCGATGCGACCGGCTGGGACAAGTTCGTCGACAACGGCCAGATGCGGCTGCTCGTCACCTTCGGCGAGCGGCGCACCAAGCGCTGGCCGAACGTGCCGACCGCGAAGGACCTGGGCTACGGCGTGGTGTCGAGCTCGCCGTACGGGCTGGTCGGGCCGAAGGGCATGGACCCGGCGATCGTGAAGACGCTGCACGATGCCTTCAAGAAGGCGATGGACGACCCGCGGCACGTCGAGCTGCTCGACCAGCTGAACCAGGAAGCCTGGTACCGCAGCGGCGACGACTACGCCGCCTGGGCGCGCGAGACCTTCGTGAAGGACAAGGCCTTGATCGAGCGCCTCGGCCTCGCCGCGAAGGCCTGACGTGGGCGTGCTTGCGTTGGTGTCACCCCTGCCCGTGGCGCCGTATGCCGGCGCCTTGCGGCGCGCGGCCCAAGGCATCGATGTGTGGACCAGCGACGACGAGGCGCCGCCGGAGCGCGTCGAGGCCCTGCTCGCGTGGCGCCTGCAGCCGGGGCAGCTCGCGCGCTGGCCGAACCTGCGCCTGGTGTGCAGCATCGGCGCGGGGGTCGACAAGCTGATGCCGGCGGACTTGCCGGCGTCGGTCGTGCTGGCGCGCGTCGTCGATCCGAACCAGGGCTGCGAGATCGCGCAGTACGTGCTGGCCTGCACGCTCGGCTTCACCAGGGATCTCGGGCGCTATGCGCAGCAGCAGGCCGCGGCGCAGTGGCTGCGGCACCCGGTGCGGGCGGCGGCGCAGTGCCGCGTCGGCCTGCTCGGGCTCGGGGCCGTCGGGCAGGCGGTGGCGCGGGCCTTCCTGCCGCTGGGCTACCCGGTGGCGGGCTGGAGCCGGCGCGGCGAGCCGGTGGCCGGGGTCGAGGTGTTCGGCGGCGAGGGCGGCCTCGCGGCGCTGYTCGCGCGCAGCGACGTGCTGATCTGCACGCTGCCGTTGACGCCGGCGACCCGCGGGCTGCTGAACCGGGCGACGCTGTCGCAGCTGCCGCGCGGCGCGTTCGTCGTCAGCGTCGGCCGCGGCGAGCACCTTGTGGAGGCCGACCTGCGCGCGCTGCTCGATGAAGGCCACCTGGCCGGTGCCGCGCTCGACGTGTTCGAGCGCGAGCCGCCCGATCCGTCGAACTGGGTGTGGCAGCACCCGCAGGTGGTCGCGACGCCGCACATCGCGGCGCAGGCCTCGTTCGACACCGTCGCGGCGCAGTGCCTCGATGCGTTGCGCCGCGTGCGCGACGGGCAGCTGCCGCGGCATGCCGTCGATCGCTCGGCGGGGTACTGACGATGGACGACGCCTTCCAGACGATCCCCTCGCAGATCCGCGCCCATGCGCAGGCGCGGCCGGCGCACGCTGCCCTGGCGCAGGGCGGCGAGCTGCTGTCGTATGCCGCACTCGATGCGCTGATGGACCGCATCGCGGCCGCGCTGCAGCGCGACGGCGTGCAGGTGGGCGAGGCGGTCGCGGTGTGCGCCGGCACCTCGATGCGCTACGCGGCGGTGTTCCTCGGCGCACTGCGGGCCGGCGTCGTCGTCGCGCCGCTCGCGCCGTCGTCGACGGCCGAGAGCCTGGCCGCGATGCTGGCCGACGCGCAGCCGCGCGCGCTGTTCGTCGATGCCGCGGCCGGCGCGTTGATCGCGGCCTCCGAAGGCTCGCGCATCCCGCTCGACGACGACACGGCCTTCGAGCGCTGGCTCGCGCCGGCCGGCACGCGCGTGGACGAACCCGCGCTGCCGCCCGACGCGCCGTTCAACATCATCTATTCGTCCGGCACCACCGGCGTGCCGAAGGGCATCGTGCAATCGCACGGCATGCGCTGGTCGCATGTGCAGCGTGGCCGGCAGTACGGCTACACGCCCGACGGCGTCACGCTGCTCGCGACGCCGCTGTACTCGAACACCACGCTGGTGGTGTTCTTCCCGACGCTGGCTTATGGCGGCTGCGCCGTGCTGATGCAGAAGTTCGATGCGGCCGGCTACCTGGCGCTGGCCGCGCGGCGCCGCGCGACGCACACGATGCTGGTGCCGGTGCAGTACCAGCGGCTGATGGCGCTCCCCGCTTTCGGGCAGCACGACCTTTCCGCCTTCATCAACAAGTTCTGCACCAGCGCGCCGTTCGGCGCCGCGCTGAAGGCGGATGTGCTGGCGCGCTGGCCGGGCGGGCTGGTCGAGTTCTACGGCATGACCGAGGGCGGCGGCACCTGCATCCTCGCGGCGCACGAGCACCCGGACAAGCTGCACACGGTCGGGTGTCCCGCCGAAGGGCATGACATCCGGCTGATCGACGACGACGGCCGCGAGCTGCCGGTCGGCGCCACCGGCGAGGTGGTCGGCCATTCGCCCGGGATGATGCTCGGCTACCACCGGCAGCCGCAGAAGACGCGCGAGGCCGAATGGTTCGATGCGGCGGGCAAGCGCTTCATCCGCACCGGTGATGTCGGGCGCTTCGATGACGACGGCTTCCTGGTGCTGCTCGACCGCAAGAAGGACGTGGTGATCAGCGGCGGCTTCAACATCTACCCGAGCGACCTCGAGGCGGTGCTGCGCGAGCACCCGGCGGTGGCCGATGCGGCGGTGGTGGGCGTGCCGTCCACCGAGTGGGGCGAGACGCCGGTGGCCTTCGTCGTGCGCCGCGCGGGTGCGGACGCGGGTGCGGACGACGCCACGGCCGACGATCTGAAGCACTGGCTGAACGCCCGTGTCGGCAAGACGCAGCGCGTGGCCGGCGTGCGCTTCGTCGACGAACTGCCGCGCAGCGCGATCGGCAAGGTGCTCAAGCGCGAGTTGCGCGAGCGCTGGCGCTGAGCACAAAGCCGGTGCGATTTCTTGCAGCCGTGTGAAAGGCGGACAAGTTCGTCGGGTATCCGGAAGTCACGGATGCGAAGGGCGGGTTTACACGTAGCATCCCGCCCGCCAAGGGTTCCGCCCGTGGCGCCGGCAGCAGTCAACGGCCGGATTCACCCCTCCGAGACAACACAGGATTCCCCATGAAGAAGATCCTCCTCACCGCCCTCATCGCGATGGCCGGCAGCGTCGGCGCGCACGCCGAAGGCATCTACGTCGGCGTGGCCGCCGGCGGCACCAACACCGACGTCGACTGCGCCGGCACCACCAGCTGCGACAAGAGCGACACCGGCTTCAAGCTGTTCGGCGGCTACAAGCTGACCGAGAACATCGCCGTCGAGGCGCATTACGCCGACTTCGGCAAGGCCAAGCTCAGCGTCGGCGCCGCCTCCATCGACGTGAAGATGTCGGGCTTCGGCCTCGGCGCGGCGTACCTGGGCGACTTCACGCCCGACTGGAACGGCGTGGTGCGTGCCGGCCTCGCACGCAACAAGGTGAAGCTGGAGGGCGCGGCCTCTGATTCGCAGAGCAAGACCAAGGCCTACGTCGGCGCCGGCGTCGGCTACAAGCTGACCAAGGAAGTCGCGCTGACCGCCGCCGTCGACTACACCGAAGGCGAGATCGGCGGCGACAAGGCCAAGGCCACGCTGTACACGATCGGCGTCAACTACAACTTCTGATATCCCACCCCCGAGGCGCTGCGCGCCTCCCCCTCAAGGGGGCGCCTCCAGTGGACCGGCGGAGCCGGATCCACGGAGGCCGCTGGATCGAACCGTTCTTCGCGTGCGTTGGCACGCTTCGGTCCGGCTATTTCTTTGCGCGCTGCGCTTCGCCCCACAGGGCCTGGCACTGCTGGGCCAGCGGTCCGGACGCGGCCGAGGCCGGCGGCGCGGGCGTCTTCTTCAGGCGCTTCTGCTCGGCCAGGTAGGCGCTGCTCTTGCGCAGCGCGGCCAGCTTGCCCAGCATCTTCTCGTCTTCCGCCACGTGGTACATCCGCAGGTAGGCCACATCGCGCTGGCCTTTCATCTGGGGGTACAGCGCCTCGCAGCGCTGGTAGCTGGCATCGTAGCGGGCCAGTTTCTTCGCATCGAGCGTGAGCGCCTGGGCGGAGCCGGCGAACAGCGTGAGGGCGGCGAGAGCGGTCAGGAGGAGGCGCATCCGTCGAACTGTACAGGGTGGGTGAAGGATGGAAGCAGATCTGCGGCCTGCCGGTGGGAACGAACCGCTGCGTCAGGTTACTCACCGCGCCGACCCCGCCGCTTCCGCGCGTGGGCGACTCCCCGAAACAGCACAGGATTCACCGTGAAGAAATTTCTCCTCAGCGCCCTCATCGCGGCCGGCAGCGTCGGCGCACACGCCGAAGGCCTCTACATCGGCGTGGCCGCGGGCGGCTCGCACCTCAATCTCCGTTGTGCAAGCGGCGTCAGCTGCGACGAGGGTGACACCGGCTTCAAGCTGCTCGGCGGCTACAAGCTGACCAAGAACGTGGCCGTCGAAGCGCATTACGCCGACTACGGCAACGTCAAGGGCAGGGTCAGCGGAGACACCAGCGGCTTCGATGTCGCCGCCAATGCGAATCTGTCGGCCCTCGGCGTCGGACTCGCGCTGCTGGGCGATTTCACGCCCGACTGGAACGGTGTGGTCCGCGCCGGCCTCGCGCGCAACAAGCTGAAGACGAGCGGCTCCGCAGGCAGCTTCTCGTTCTTCGACTCGGACACCAGCACCAACGCCTACATCGGCGCCGGCGTCGGCTACAAGTTGACGAAGGAAATCACGGTGAACGCCGCCATCGACTACACCCGAAAAGCCTTGGGGAACGAAGCCATCAAGGCCACGCTGTACACGATCGGCGCCACCTACAACTTCTGATCCGGCTGACCCTGCGGCATCGGGCCGGCCTCGCGCGATGCGGGGTCGGCTATTTTTTTGTGCGCTGCGCCTCGCCACGCTGATAGCGCAACACCGTCATCGAGCGCGCAGGCAAGGTCACCGCCGCAGCCGGCTGGATGCGCCTGAACGCCGCCTCCTTGTCGACCACGCGCGCATCGAAGGACTGCCCGCCAGCCAGCTTCCATGACGCGAGGCTCGTCTTCAGCGGCTTCGCCACCGTGTCGCTGTTGATCAGCACGACCGTCAGCGTGTCGCCATCGACCAGCGCATGGCTCCACACGCCGGCATCGCTCGCGGCCACCGGCATGAAGCGCCCCTGCAGCGGCGCGAGCAGCCGGAACGCGTAGTACGTCGCCCGCGGCGCCCCGCCGCTGTCGAGCAGGCCGTGGAAGCCCGTCCCCTGGTACGCGAAGTAGTGCGCGAAACGCAGCCCCGCCTCGGCGCTGCGCAGCGCGAACTCGGCGGCCCACAGCGCGCCGACCTGCTCGCCGATGAAGCGCTGGCCGTCGGAGCGCGACGACAGGCCGTATTCGGTGATGCCGAGCTCGATCGCACGCGCATGGCCGAGCGGGTTGCTCGCCGGGTCGGCCAGCAGCCGCCGGTACTCGGCCGGCCAGCGCGTCGCCTCGTCGATGCTCGCGAGCGCGGCCGCCTCGGAGCCGGTGCCTTCGGTCGGGTAGATGTGCCAGGTCAGCACGTCCACCACGTCGCCGCACAGCGCAATGAAGCGGCGCGCGAACGCCGGCGCGATCGGCATCGCGCCCGAGACCGCCGGGCCGGCGATGCGCGCCTGCGGATCCTCGCGCCTGATCGCCGCGGCCTGCGCGCGGAAGACCTCGCAGTAGCGCTCCGGCGTCCAGCTCGCGTCGCCGCGCGTGACGGCGAACAGGTCGGGCTCGTTGCCGATCTCCCACACCGGCACCTTCAGCCCGCGTTCGCGCGCCAGGCGCACCGCCGACGCAGCGTCTTCGGGCGTGTTCGCCGCGACCACGCCGGGTCGGCCGCCCTGGAACACACGCGTCTGGATCAGCAACTCGGGCGCCGGCCCGCCCAGCAGGTCGAGGTTGGTCTTGAACAGGTCGAGCCGCGTGCCGTTGAGGTCTTCGTCGTCCCCGGCATTGCCACCCGGGAAGCGCAGCGCCGCCGCCGGTGCCTGCCGCATCTCGCGGGCGAACTCGCCGATCTGCATCCAGTTGCCGATGTTGTAGCCGCGCAGGATCGCCGGCGCGGCCACGATGGGCCCCGGCGATGGGGCATCCGGCGCGATGCGCAGCGTGACGGGTGCCGCCATGACAAGCAGCGGCAGGGCCAGCAGCGACGCGCAGGCGGCAAGTGATTTGATCGGCATGGCCGCGATGCTAGGGGCGTTGAAATCGATTTCACATCGGTACTTTCCAGGCGCGCCCGCTACGCCGCTTCGTGCCGATTGGATGCAAGCCCCCACCGGCAGAGCGTCGAGACGGCGCGCTGCGTCCACCACCTCCGTCGCGGCGTAAACGCAGGTCAGCCGGCATCCCGCCGGCTGCCATGCCAACACACCAGGAGAAGCCATGACACCCACCCGTTTGCGCAGCGCGCCGCTCGCGCTGGCCGCGACCCTCGCGCTGTGCGCCGCCGCCCAGGCCTCCAGCCACCGCGAGGCGCCGTTCATCACCACGCAACCCAAGGTCGACGCCACCGATTTCTACATGTTCCGCAGCTACGAGGCCGACCGCGCCGACTACGTCACGCTGATCGCGAACTACCTGCCGCTGCAGGACGCCTACGGCGGACCGAACTACTTCTCGATGGATCCGAACGCGCTGTACGAGATCCACATCGACAACAACGGCGACGCGAAGGAAGACCTGAGCTTCCAGTTCCGTTTCAGGAACACGCTGAACAACGTCAAGCTGCCGATCGGCGACAAGAGCGTCGCGATCCCGCTGATCCAGGCCGGGCCGGTCACCGACGTGCGCTCGGCCGCGCTGAACCTCACCGAGACCTACACCGTCGACGTGGTGCGCGGCGACCGCCGCAGCGGCCGGCGCAACGCGATCACGAACGCGGCCGGCGGCAGTGCCACCTTCGACAAGCCGGTCGACAACATCGGCGTGAAGACCCTGCCCGACTACGCCGCCTATGCGGCCAGGCACATCTACACCGTCAACATCCCGGGCTGCGCGATGCCGGGCAAGGTGTTCGCCGGCCAGCGCAAGGATCCGTTCGCGGTCAACCTCGGCACCATCTTCGACCTGGTCAACGCGCCGGTGGCCGTGATCACCGACCCGGCCCTGATCAATGCGGCGCCGAACACCATCGACGACAAGAACGTCACGACGCTCGCGCTCGAGGTGCACAAGAGCTGCCTGACCGCCGGCACCGAGCCGGTGATCGGCGGCTGGACCAGCGCCAGCCTGCGCCAGGTGCGCCTGCTCGACCCGACGCCGAAGGCCGGCCACCAGACCACCGAGAAGGCCGGCGGCGCCTGGACCCAGGTCTCGCGCCTGGGCATGCCGCTGGTCAACGAGGTGGTGATCGGCCTGCCCGACAAGGACCGCTTCAACGGCTCGAAGCCGAAGGACGACGCGCAGTTCGCCGCCTACGTCACGAACCCGACGCTGCCCGCACTGCTGGAGATCGCGCTGAAGCTGCCCGGCACCGCGCCGAAGAACCTGCCGCGCACCGACCTCGCGACGGCCTTCCTGACCGGCATCAAGGGCGTGAACCAGCCGGCGAGCGTGACGCCCGCCGAGATGCTGCGGCTGAACACCGCGATCGCACCGGTGGCCTTCGCCGACCAGAACCGGCTCGGCATCGTCGGCAACATCCTCGCCGGCGGCACCGACAACGCGGGCTTCCCGAACGGCCGCCGGCCGAAGGACGACGTGGTCGACGTCTCGCTGGTCGCGGTGATGGGCGGGCTGTGCATGGCCAACGGCGACACCGACAAGTTCGGCTTCGGCGTGAACTGCAAGCCGGCCAATGTGCCGCTGGGGGCCACCTCGCTGAAGCTGCACGACGCGGTCGACCAGGCCGTGGCGCCGCTGC
Organism: Rhizobacter sp. P3_B12; assembly: GCF_056402895.1. Classification (NCBI taxonomy): domain Bacteria; kingdom Pseudomonadati; phylum Pseudomonadota; class Betaproteobacteria; order Burkholderiales; family Sphaerotilaceae; genus Rhizobacter; species Rhizobacter sp. P3_B12. The sequence continues at coordinate 10,591 of NZ_JBFUGN010000105.1, forward strand.
TGCCGGGTTTCCCGTACCTGTACACGCCCATCGGCGGCACGCATTGAGGAGCATGGCATGAACAAGCTTCTTCAAGCGCTCGGCACGAGCTTGGCGGGTGCCGCGTTGCTGGCAGCGTGCGGCGGTGGCGGAGGGTCCGGCGGCGACGCGCCGGCCCCGGAGGAAACCGCGGTGCCCGTCACTGCGGCTGCCACGCCGGCGGCGTACACCGAGTACGCAGCGGCGCGGGTGAACGTGGCGTCCGACAGCGGCGAGCCGCTGAGCCTGGACGCCCTCACGAGCGTGCCGACCAGCGAGACCGACGAACCGGCCACGCTCTGACCGGCACCCGTGGCCCGGACGCCCATCCGGGCCACGGATCATCTTCCATGGCGAGGTGACGATGCTTCACTCGATCTTCCGGTGGTGGCCGGTCGCGCTGCTGCATGCCGCGCTGTGCCACGCCGCCCCCTTCGCACCGGCCGGCGACGACACCCTCGTCGAACGCCTGCCGGCCCGCATCGGCAACAGCGCCGAGCGCCAGCAGCAACGCGCGCTGCGCGAGCAGCTGCGCCAGCAC
>NZ_JBFUGN010000106.1:0-11139 GCF_056402895.1 Rhizobacter sp. P3_B12
GCTCAGCGAGTACGGCCTGATGCACCGCCGCGTGCAGGTGGAGGTGGAGTGGTTCATCGCGCTCTCCGACGCCGGCCTCGCCGAGTTCAAGCCGCTCAGCGAGGCCGCGCGTGGCCTGCTGCGCGGGTTGGTGGCGCGCTTCAGCGAAGCCGATGCCCAGGCCATCAAGGACATCGAGCGCACCACCAACCACGACGTGAAGGCGGTCGAGTACTGGCTGAAGGGCCGCTTCGAATCGAATGCCGAGCTGAAGGGCGCCGGCGAGTTCGTGCACTTCGCCTGCACCAGCGAGGACATCAACAACACCAGCCACGGCCTGATGCTGAAGGCCGCGCGCACCGAGGTGCTGCTGCCCACGCTGGACCGCATCGTCGACAGCCTCGCCGCGCTGTCGGTCGAGCTGGCCGACGTGCCGATGCTCAGCCGCACGCACGGCCAGACCGCCAGCCCCACGACCGTCGGCAAGGAGGTGGCCAACGTCGTCGCGCGGCTGCGCACCTCGCGCGAGCGCATCGCCGGCGTGCAGCTGCTGGCCAAGATGAACGGCGCGGTCGGCAACTACAACGCCCACCTGGCGGCCTACCCCGAGGTCGACTGGGAAGCCTTCTCGAAGCGCGTGATCGAAGGCGCGCTCGGCCTGAGCTTCAACGCGTACACCATCCAGATCGAACCGCACGACTACATGGCCGAGCTGTTCGATGCGGTGACGCGCACCAACACCATCCTGATCGACTGGTCGCGCGACGTCTGGGGCTACATCAGCCTCGGCTACTTCAAGCAGCGCACGAAGGAAGGCGAGATCGGCTCCAGCACGATGCCGCACAAGGTCAACCCGATCGACTTCGAGAACGCCGAGGGCAACTTCGGCCTCGCCAACGCGCTGCTGACCCACCTGAGCCAGAAGCTGCCGATCAGCCGCTGGCAGCGCGACCTGACCGACAGCACGGTGCTGCGCAACATGGGCGTGGCGCTCGGCTACGCGGTGCTGGGCTACGACAGCCTGCTGCGCGGGCTCGGCAAGCTGGAGGTCAACCGCGAGGCCCTCGCGGCCGACCTCGACAGCGCCTGGGAAGTGCTGGCCGAGCCGATCCAGACGGTGATGCGGCGCTACAAGCTCGCGAACCCGTACGAGCGCCTGAAGGAGCTGACGCGCGGCAAGACGATCACCCGCGAGGCGATCCAGCAGTTCATCGGCACGCTCGAGATCCCGCAGGCCGAGCGCGAGCGGCTGCTGGCGATGACGCCGGGCAGCTACACCGGGATCGGGGCCGAACTGGCGAAGCGGATCGGCACGCCGCGGCGCTGAGGTCGCGGGGCGCCGGTCCGATCTGGAACATCCTGGCGGCAGATGCCACTCAGGAGAATCGCAGATCGACGGAGTACCGCGCGTGAACAACCGCACCGGCAAGGCGCATCAGCGCAGCAAGACGTTATTTGCAAAGCTCTCCCTGAGCACGCTCCCGATTGATCTGAAGGCCCCCTCGCCGCCAGAGTTCGAGAACATTCCGGTGCATGACCTACCCACGACGGGACCGGTGGCAAATTTCTTTCGCGATCGGACGCTCCCGTCATCCCCGGAGGACCTGTCGCAGGTCATGCGTTTCTGCATTCGCGAGAGGGATGGCGGCAAAGCCGCCCGGTTGGTCAAGGAGTTCCTGGCCCAAGGTGGCGACAGCGCCCCGACGCTGTGCCTGGGCTATCCCCCGCAAGGCGACGAGCAAGGTCCCCTGACGGACGATGACCTGAAGTTCCTGGTGATCTGGATCAATGAGTGGATGCCGCAGCTGCCAGGCGAGGCGTTCACGCTCGATCTCAGCGGCAACGACCTCACCCCTCGGGGCCTGCAGCGACTGGACAAATGCCTGATCGAGAACCCGAAGGTGCAGGGGCTGGATCTGTCGCGCACTCGCTTTCTTGTGCAGCCCTGGCTGTGCAAGAAAAAGCCGGCAGAAAAGAAGATCCGCAAACTCCACAGGAAGCTGACCTCCCCGCGCGGCGAGCAGGAGCCGCCCCAGGTCGGTGAGGTAGTCAGCAAACTGCTGAAGTCCCGCCACCTCCAACGACTATGGTTGAACGGCAATCCATTCTCGAAGGAAGTTCGCGAGCGCATCATCGGGGCGGCAGAGGAGTGCCACGTCCTGCGTGCATTGGGCATGTCGGGTTGCGCGCTGTCGGAGAGCGACATCAGGAAGCTGCTCTCCCTGAATCGGAGCAAGCACTGGAGCGATCTGGCCCTGGGCACGAAGTTGACACCAGGCATGGTGACCGCCATCGCCAAGCTCCTGTCAACAACCAGGGATCTCCGCACTCTGAGCCTGGAGATCAGCGGGTCTTGTTCGCTGATCGAGGTCACCGAGCTGTTCAGTGCCCTGGGCGGCAATCACAGTCTGGAGGTCTTGTCATTGGCCGGACTCCGCCTCGCCGTCGACTCAGCTGTCGTGGCCGATGCACTCCGCCGGAACACCTGCCTGCATACGCTGAACCTGTCGCGCAGCGAGATCTCGGAGAAGCTGGTCGAGGCTTTGGTGAAAGCCTTGGCACGGGAGAGCTCTTCCGAGCCGAACAAAACCCTGACGAACCTGATCCTGCCGAGCTACGACCACCTGACCTCTGAGCACCAGGCCGAGGCAGAAATGAACAGCCGACTGTGCGCCCTCGCCATCAACCGCAACCGCAGCGCGCCCCCAAAAGGCCTCGTGCAATTGAGGGCCGAGGCCTTGTCAGTCTTCACAGCCGGATGTTCGGCCGCGAATCCCGCGCCCGTGAGCACGCTCTCGCCTGAACTGTGCAAGGAGATTGTCCAGCACATCAGCAACGATGAACTCTCACTGCGCAGCCTCGCCTGCGTGGTTCGCAAGCCAGACCCCACACCAGCAGTTCGTGCGCCGCCAAGGACCTGGCAGGCAGTCCGCAGTCCACGCGACCTAAAATCCCCGCCATGAAATTCACCGACCAGCTGCGCCGCGCCGAACGCCGCAACGACTCCCTGCTCTGCGTGGGCCTCGACCCCGATCCGTCGAAGTTCCCCGGCGCCTGGAAGGGCGATGCGGCCCGCATCTTCGATTTCTGCGCCGCCATCGTCGATGCCACCAAAGACCTGGTGATCGCCTTCAAGCCGCAGATCGCCTACTTCGCCGGCCACCGCGCCGAAGACCAGCTGGAGCGCCTGATGGCCCACATCAAGCGCGTCGCACCCGAGGTGCCGGTGATCCTCGACGCCAAGCGCGGCGACATCGGCGCCACCGCCGAGCAGTACGCCCGCGAGGCCTTCGAGCGCTACCAAGCCGACGCGGTCACGCTGTCGCCCTTCATGGGCTTCGATTCGATCGAGCCGTGGCTGCGCTACGGCGACAAGGGCCTGATCCTGCTGTGCCGCACCTCCAACCCCGGCGGCTCCGACCTGCAGGCACAGCCGCTGGCCGGCGGAGAACTGCTCTACGAACGCGTCGCCCGCCTCGCGCAGGGCGACTGGAACCGCAGCGGCCAGCTCGGCCTGGTGGTCGGCGCCACCTTCCCCGGCGAGATCGCCCGCGTGCGCGAGATCGCCCCCACGCTGCCGCTGCTGATCCCCGGCGTCGGCGCGCAAGGCGGCGATGCCGCGGCCACGGTGCGCGCCGGCTGGCGCGCCGATGCGAGCATCGTCGTCAACTCGTCGCGTGCGGTGCTGTATGCCTCGAACGGCGACGATTTCGCGAGCGCCGCCCGCCGCGTCGCCCAGGCCACCCGCCTCGAGCTGAACGCGCACAAGCCCGCCGCCTGAGCCCTCGGCGGGGCCCGCTTCAGTCCTTCAGCAGCCCCTCGGCCCGCAGCGCCTGCTGCACCGCCGGTCGGGCCGACACCCGGGCCATCCACGCGCGCAGCTGCGGGAAGTCCGACAGCGGGATGCCGAGGAGGTTGCTCCAGTTCACGATCGTGAAGCCGTAGGCATCGGCGACGCTGTAGTCGCCGGCCAGGAACTCGCGCGTCGCGAGGTGGCGCTCCATGTCGGCGAAACGCGCGGCGAGCCTGAGCTTCGCGTCGCGCTTCGTGCTGTCGGCCGTCTCCTTGTGCCACAGCCACGGGCTGAAGGTCTTGTGCAGCTCGGTGCTGACGTAGGTCAGCCACTCGGTCACCTCCAGCCGGCGGCGGCTGCCGGGTGCACCGATCAGCACGTGCGTGCCGTCGAGCCCGGCCACGTGCTGCAGCAGCGCGGCGCCTTCGGTGTGGCGCGAGCCGTCGTCGAACTCCAGCAGCGGCACGTAGCCGCGCGGCGCGATCTCGAAGTAGTTGCCGCCGCCATCGGCCAGCGTGTGGGTCGCGAGGTCGACCTGGTGCGCCTCGAAGGCGACGCCGGCCTCGCGCAGCGCGATGTGGACGGCCAGCGAGCAGGCGCCGGGGGCGAAATAGAGCTTCATGGAAAAGTCCTGTTGAGGTGTCGAGGCTGTCAATCTAGGATTGCGTCCTTGCATTTGAAATAGGCAGGCAGGCAAGCGATGAATGCACAGACGCAATCGAGTGGAACCTCGCCGATCGGCGCCGGCGAGCTGGCCGTGCTGCTGGCGCTGGTGCGCGGCGGCACGCTGGCGGCCGCCGGCGCGCTGGCCGGTGTCGACGGCTCGACGGTGTTCCGCACCGTGCAGCGCTGCGAGAAGGCACTCGGCCAGCGGCTCTTCGAGCGCTCGCGCAGCGGCTACCTCGCGACCGAACTGGGGCTGCAGCTCGCGCAGCATGCCGAGCGCATCGAGGCCGAGCTGGAGTCGGCGCGCAGCGCGGCGCGGCTCGATGCCGGCGCGGTCGGCGGCCTGGTGCGCATCAGCACCACCGACACGATCCTGAGCGGGCTGCTGCTGCCGGCGCTGGCCGGCCTGGCGGCGGCGCACCCGCTGCTGCGGCTGGAGCTCACCGCGCGCAACGAGCTCGTGAACCTGTCGCAGCGCGAGGCCGACATCGCCTTGCGCGCGACGGTCAAGCCGCCGCCGCACGTCGTCGGCCGCGAGCTGGGGCCGATCCGCTCGGCGGTCTACGGGCTGAAGCCGGCCGCACGGCAGCGCAAGCCGATCGACCTGGCCGACCTGGCGTCAGCGCGCTGGATCGCCGTCGACGACGCGCTGCCCGAGCATCCCTCGGTGCGCTGGCGCAGGAAGCACCTGCCGAAGGTGGAGCCGGTGCTGCGCGTCAACAGCGTGCAGTCGGTGGTCGATGCGATCGCCGCCGGGCTGGGCATCGGCATCGCGCCGGTGTTCCTCGCGTCGCAGCGGCGCGAGCTGCAACTGCTCGGCGAACCGCTGGCCGAATGCGAGACGCAGCTGTGGCTGCTGACGCATCCGGAGTCGCGACACCTGCGGCGCATCGCGGTGGTGGCGGCGCACCTGGCATCGGCCCTGCGGATCAACGCACACCCACCCGCCGCCTGACGCTCGCCCGGGGCAGCGCGCCGTGCAGTCCTGCACGGCCCGCCGGCAAAACCGGGAAAACCAACCCGCCACGGCCACGGCGCGGTGCCACACTCGGCGGCACCGCGCAGGTCGCCAACGCGCGGGCCCTCGCCGTGCCGCTCTCCTCGCCCTTGCCCCTTCTGCCGCGCGAACCGCTGGACCGGCTGGTGGCCCGGTTGTTCTTCGGCGTCGGCGTCACGATCTCGCTGCTGGGCGCGCTGATCTACCTGTCGCCCGCCCTGCCCACCCGCCCGGGCATGCGGGCCTTGCTGGTCGGCGATTGCCTGGTGCTGGCAGGGTGCTTCGCGCTCGGCCTGTGGGGCCTGCGCCGCATGGCGCTGCCGAAGCTGGTGCATGCGATGGGCTGGATCGCCGCCATCGCGGTGCTGATCACCGCGATCGGCCTCGGCCAGGGCGTGCATGCGCTGAACCTCGGCTACCTCGGGCTGCTGATCTGCGTCGTCACCGTGCTGTCGAGCCCGGCCGCGGGCCTCGTGCTGGCGCTGGCGATGGCCGCGGCGGTCGCCGGCCTCGCGCTGGCGAACAACAGGGGCTGGCTGCCCGGGCCGATCCCGGCAGAAGCCATCCCGCTGCCGGTGCGCGTGCTGACGCACTGGCTGATCTTCGCCTCGGGCGCGACCTGCGGGATGCTGATCGCCGGCGTCGTGCGCCGCGCGCTCGGCGAGGCGCGCGACCGCGAGGAGCGCTTCCGCAGCCTGCTGCTGATGGCCGCCGACTGGTACTGGGAGCTCGATGCCGACCTGCGCTTCACGCACATCAGCGACAAGCTGAACCAGTACTCCGGCATCGATGCGACGGAGCGCCTGGGCCGCCGCCCGTGGGAGATGCCGCAGATCGGGCTGGATGCCGACACACTGGCCCGCCACCGCGCCGACCTCGAAGCCCACCTGCCGTTCAGCAACCTGATGGCCAGCCGCCCCGGCGAGCACGGCGAGCTGCGCCACAGCGTGGTCAGCGGCCGGCCGCGCTTCGATGCCGACGGCCGCTTCCTCGGCTACTGGGGGCTGGGCCGCGACATCACCGCCGAGGTCGAGGCGCGCCGCGCCACTGCCGAGAGCGAGCGCCGCTACCGCGAGCTGTTCCAGCGCTCGCCGACCGCGCTGGTGCTGCACCGCCACGGCATCGCGGTCGATGCGAACGACGCCGCCGCGCGCATGTTCGGCTTCGCGTCGGCCGAGGCGATGAAGGATTTCGACCTGATGCAGCTCTACCCCACCGGCGAAGGCCTCGAGCAGGTGCGCCGGCGCATCGCCACGCTCGAGACGCTGCCGGTCGGCGAGGGCCTCGGCGTCGCGGATTTCGAGCTGGTCTCGCTGGACGGCCGGCCGCTGAGCGCGCACGCCTCGGGCATGCGGGTCAGCGCGCCCGACGGCCCGGCGACGCTGTCGATGTTCCACGACATCACCGCGCGCGTGCAGGCCGAGTCCGCGCAGCGCCGCTCGCAGGCGCTGCTGTCGCACCTGGTGGCGACCAGCCCCGACTGCATCACGCTGACCGAGGTCGCGAGCGGCCGCTACGTGATGGTCAACGAGAGCTTCACGCGCATCACCGGCTGGCGCAGCGACGAGGTGGTCGGCCGCACCGCGCTCGAGATCGGCATCTGGCACCGGCAGGCGCACCGCGAGGCGCTGGTCGCCGGCCTCGCCCAGGGCGACCTGGTGACCGATCTGCCGGCCACCTTCGTACGGCGCGACGGCAGCATCGTGTCGCTGCTGCTGTCGGCGGCGCGCTTCCGGATGGACGACCAGGACTACCTGGTGCTGAACGGCCGCGACGTGACCGAGACCGAACGGGTCCGGCTGGAGCACGAGGCGATCCTGCAGAACGCGTCGATCGGCATCGCGCTGACGCGCGACCGCCGTTTCATGCAGGCCAACCCCTGCTTCGAGGCGATGTTCGGCTGGCCGCCCGGCGCGCTGATCGGCCTGCCAGGGCAGGTGGTGTGGAGCGACGCGGCCGCCTATGCCGAGATGGGCGCGCTGGTCGGCCCGCGGCTCGCGCAGGGCGAGCCGGTGGAGGTCGAGCGCATGATGCGGCGCGGCGACGGCAGCAGCTTCCTGTGCCGATTGCTCGCGCAGGCGGTGGACCCGACGCACCCGAGCCAGGGTGGCACCATCTGGATCGCCGAGGACGTGACCGAACGGCGCGCCTTCGAGCAGGCGCTGGCCCATGCGCGCGACGTGGCCGAGGCCGCCAACCAGGCCAAGAGCGCGTTCCTCGCGAACACCAGCCACGAGATCCGCACGCCGCTGAACGGGCTGCTGGGCCTGGCACGGCTCGCGATGCGCCCGGGGCTCGACGCGCTGCGCCGCGACCAGTACCTGGCGCAGATCCAGGACAGCGCGCAGAACCTCGCGAGCATCATCTCCGACATCCTCGACCTGTCGAAGATCGAGGCCGGCAAGCTCAGCGTCGAGGCGGTGGCCTTCGACCTGCGCGGGCTGCTGGTGGCGGTGCACCGCGCCTACCAGTCGCTCGCGCAGGCGCGCGGGCTGTCGCTGCGGCTCGCGATGACACCCGAGGTGCCGGGCACGGTGCTGGGCGACCCGGTGCGGGTGCGGCAGATCCTCAGCAACTACCTGACCAACGGCATCAAGTTCACCGAGCGCGGCCACGTGACGCTGGACGCCTCGGTCGGCAGCGACGGCCTGGTACAGCTCGCGGTGCTCGACACCGGCCCCGGCATCGACGAGGCGACCCAGCAGCGGCTCTTCCAGCCGTTCACGCAGGCCGATTCGTCGACGACGCGGCGCTTCGGCGGCACGGGTCTCGGGCTGTCGATCTGCAAGGAGCTGGCGACGCTGATGGGCGGGCGCGTCGGCGTCGAGAGCGCGCCGGGCCGCGGCAGCCGCTTCTGGGCCGCGCTGCCGCTGCCGGCCACGCCGGCGCGCGAGGTCGGCACCGATGCCGAATCGCTCGACACCGCGTCGCTGGCCGGTGCGCACGTGCTGATGGTGGAGGACAACCCGGTCAACATGATGATCGGCGTCGCGATGCTCGAGCAGTGGGGCATCGACGTGGTGCAGGCGGTCGACGGGCTGGAGGCGCTGGCGGCGGTGCGGCGCTCGGTCGAGGACGGCCGGCTGTTCGATGCGGTGCTGATGGACGTGCAGATGCCGCGGCTGAGCGGCCACGAAGCGGCACGGCAGCTGCGCGAGCGGCACCCGGCCGACGAGCTGCCGATCATCGCGCTGACGGCGGCCGCGCTGGTGTCGGAGCGCGACCAGGCGCTGGCCGCGGGGATGAACGAGTTCCTGACGAAGCCGATCGATGCGCACCGCTTGCGGCAGGCGCTGCTGCGCGCGGTGGCGCAGGCGGAGAAGCGGGTCTGATCACCGCTTGATGCCGGTGAATTTCGCCTTGGTGGAATGCTGCCACGGGACATTGAAGGACTGCCCGGTGACCAACGCCGCCTGATTGATGATCTGAGGCCACCATCGAACCAACCGCTCCGCCTGAAGCCAGTACAACTGCTTGGACCACTGCCGGTCGAGCACGAACACGGTGTGGCCGGCGCGACGGATGGCCTCCCGCTCGGCGCCATGTTGCTTGTTCAATCGATCGACGGACACGATGTACCACGGCCCGTCCTTTTCGAGGGCAGCGAGCCACTCGGTGTCTGGCGCGTTCCGAGAGAATTCGTCGCTCAGGTGAATGACCCGTTCGACTTCGGGATGCCGCTTTGACAACTCCCCGATGGCGTGCGCCAAGTGAGGCGACAGGTTGTTGTCGAAGAAAAACTTCAAGCTGGCAGTTGCTGTTCGAACTGCACGGCCAAGTCAACCATCTTCGATGGGATGTCGAAGATGCGCGCGACGGCCTTCGAATCCCGACCCTCCGCAAGATACGACGCGTAAACCGTGTCGGTCGGAATACCTGCCTCTGACAGGACCGGTGTGCCGAATTGAAGCGCGGGGTCAAGAACGATGGCCTTTTTCCGAGGCCCCATGGGGTACCAGCGGCGCGCATCTTCGTCTTCGTACTCGATACCGGCGTAGAGCGACGGCGTGATGATGTCGGAGAACACGAACTGCCGCCTGAGCAGGTCGATCAGGTGAGGCTCGCCAGTGACCTTGGCGATCGCCTCCGCGAAGATGCGGCGACCATCGGACCGAAATCTCTTGAGCGTGAGCGGGTAGCGGTTGCCGTATTCCTCTCGTGCAGCGTCTGCCGTCGCGCGGATGATCTTGAGGTCGACGCCCTGCTTCGAGAATGCAGCCACCATGCGCAGCTCGATCAGGTCGCGGAAGCCTACGACGTCACCCGGCAGCTCCTCGTTGGCAAATTCCGTCGTCCACAAGGGTTCTGAACGGACATGCTGGCCTTTATAGGTGCGTCCATAGCCTTTCAGCCAGCGACGAACGGAACGTGGCTGGGCTCCCACCAGGCGCGCGGCCTGATTCAATGGATAGATGCCTGTTCCGATGAGAGTCATGTTGCCCCGCGTTCGATCTCCATGTGAGTGTAGGCCACACGGAAATCAACCCATCAACGGCAAAGCCCGCTGCCGCTTGCCGGTCAACGCATACAGCGCGTTCGCCAGCGCCGGGGCCGCCGGCGGCGTGCCGGGCTCGCCCATGCCGCCCGGTGCGCGGCTGCTCGGCACCAGGTGCGTCTCGATGCGCGGGCACTCGGCCAGCGTCAGCAGCTTGTAATCCGGGAAGTTGCGCTGCTTCACCGCACCGCCCTCGATGTCGATGCGGCCGTACAGCGCCGCCGACAACCCGAAGATCACCCCGCTCTCCATCTGCTGCGCGACGATGCCCGGGTTCACCACCGCGCCGATGTCGGCCGCGCAGACCACGCGGTGGATGCGCGGGCGGCCATCGGCCAGCGACACCTCCATCACCTGCGCGACGATGCTGCCGAAGCTCTCGTGCAATGCCACGCCGCGCGCCTGGCCCACCGGCAGCGGCCGGCCCCAGCCCGACTTCGCGGCGGCGAGCTTCAGCACCGCGGCATGGCGCGGCATGTCGGCCAGCAGGCCGAGCCGGAATGCCACCGGGTCCTGGTGCGCCGCCTCGGCCAGCTCGTCGATGAAGCATTCGCTGAAGAACGCATGGTGCGAATGCCCGACCGAGCGCCAGTAGCCCACCGGCACGCCGCTGTGCGTGGCGACCTGCGCGATGCGCTGGTGCGAGATGCCGTACGGCAGGTCGTACAGGCCCTCGGCCGCGCTCTTGTCCGGCGTGTCGACCGGCCCGGCCAGCGCCGGCAGCACGCGCTCGATCCAGCGCGGCGTGATCGCATCGCCGGCCGAGGTGATCGACAGGCCCGACACCATGCCCTTGGCGTCCAGGCTCGCCTGCATCAGCGCGACGCCGGCCGGGCGGTAGAAATCATGCGCGATGTCTTCTTCGCGCGGCCACACCAGCTGCACCGGGTGGCCGCCGCATTCGATCGCGATGCGCACCGCCTGCGCGACGAAGTCGACGTCGAGCCGCCGCCCGAAGCCGCCGCCCAGGTAGGTGACGTGCAGCGTGACGGCCTCGAGCGGCACACCGGCCACGCGGGCCGCGATCTCGCGCGCCATGTCGGGCACCTGGGTCGGCGCCCACAGCTCGACGCCGCCGTCGTGCACGCGCGCGGTGCAGTTGATCGGCTCCATCGGCGCATGCGCGAGGTAGGGGGCGCGGTACAGCGATTCGATCTGCCGCGCGGCACCGGCGCGCGCCTGCTGCACGTCGCCGCGGGTGTGGAACGC
>NZ_JBFUGN010000107.1:0-11069 GCF_056402895.1 Rhizobacter sp. P3_B12
TCGTCGCATCGCCCTTGTTGACGACCCACATGCGGCCGTCGGGCGCACGCGCCACGCTGCGCGGCCGCGTGCCGACCGCGATCTCCGCGACCCGCGCGTTCGTGCTGCCGTTGAAGACGCTGACGCTGTCGTTGTCCTGGTTCACCAGCCACACGCGCGGCGTCGTCGCGGGCTCCAGCGCGATCGCCGACGACGAGGTCGGGCGCGCTGCGGTGGCCGCGGCATACACCGCCTGCCTGAAGGTGCGCGAGGTGACGACGTTGTTCGCATCGATCGCCTCCACCGTCACGCTGTACAGGCCCGGCGCCGCGTAGGTGTGGGCGATCGACGTGGCGGTGGAATAGGCCGTCTGCGCCGTGCCGTCGCCGAAGGTCCAGCGGTAGCGCGTGCCGGTGCCGCCGTTCGACGCGACGTTGAACGTGACGCTGCCGCCCGAGGCGATCGGCGCCGCCGCGACCGGGTCGATCACGAAGGCCGCCGCGCTGACGTTCCAGGTGAACGCCGCGCTCGCGGTGCCGCCATGCCCGTCGTCGACGCCGATCGTCACCGCGAAGTTGCCGACCGTGCTCACCGTGCCGCTGATCAGCCCACTGGTCGCGTTGATCGTCAGCCCGTTCGGCAGGCCAGTGGCGGACCAGGCCAGCGCATCGCCATCAGGATCGCCGGCGCTGACGCCGAACGACACCGCCTGGCCGACCAGGTTGTTGCGGTTGGCGATTGGCGCGATGGCCGGGGCGCGGTCGACCGTCACGGTCTTCTCCGAACTGCGGTCCGGGAAGTCGTTGAAGTTGCCGCTCTTCAGCAGCGACCAGTTGACGCCGTCGTTGCCGATGTAGAAGTTCCAGCCGGCGATGATGCCATTCAGCCCACCCGCCACCGGACGCGGCAGGTACTTGAAGCCGCCGATGCCGCGCGCGGTGCCGAGGTTGACGATGAAGCGGTGCGGCAGCGGCGCGTTGCCGCCGGTGTACTTGGTGTGCCAGAAGGTCGCTGCATCGCCATCGATCGCGGCAGCGCCCGAGTTCTGGCCGCTTGACGCCTCCTGGCTGTCGACCTGCACCGCCCAGCCGGTGCGCGGGATCACCGCGCCGGCGCGGTCGAGCAGGTTGAACTCTGCCATCGAGGTCCAGGCGTTGCCGCCCTGCTCCGACACCGCCTCCAGCATCACGTACTGCACCGTCGCGCCGAGCACCGGCGTGACGTTCCACGCCAGCATCGTGCTGCTGGCCGCCACGTCGTTGCGCGTGCTCACCGTGACCACGTACTGGCCCACCGTGGTCGGCGTGCCGGTGATCGCACCGCTGCTCGCGTTGATCGCGAGGCCCGGCGGCAGGCCGGTGGCCGACCAGGTCAGCGTGCCGGTCGGCGTGGTGGCGGCCAGCGCCAGGTTCACCGCGCTGCCGCTGATGCTGCTCTGCGTGCCGGGGTTCACGAGCTTCGGCGCGGCATCGCCACCGATGCGGATCATCTTCGACACCGAGGGCGTGCCGGCCGCGTTCATCGCGAACAGCATGTAGTAGCCGGGCAGCAGCACGCCGGGGTTCGAAGGCAGCGCCAGCGAGTAGGCGTTGCTGCCGGTGGTGGTGAACTGCAGCGGGATGCGGCGCTGGTCGTTGTTGACGGTGTGCGTGGTCGAGCCCACGCGCACCAGCGAGAACTGCGCGACCGCGGCGTTCGTCGTCACCGCGATGCTGGTGCCCTGCGTCGCGGTGGCCGGCGCGGTGCTGATCGCCGGGCGCGTCGCGGCGGTGCCGTCGTCGTTCAGCAGGTAGTGCGGCGTCAGGATCTGCGCGTTCGCATGGTTGGTCGAGCAGCTGCCGCACAGGCCGCTGCCGGCCGTCAGCACGCGGGCGTCGGGCAGCAGCAGCGCGATGCTGTGGTAGTTGCGCGGCACGCCGATCGGCGGCAGCGGCACGAAGGTCTCGGTGGCCGGATCCCACAGCTCGGGCACCAGCGCCGAGTTGTCATCGGACCACGGGCGGCCGAAGCTGTGGCCGCCGATCACCAGCACCTGCCCGTTCGGCAGCACGACGCCGTTGCTGAAGATGCGCGAGTACGCCATCGGCGCGACCTTGCGCACCGAGACGCCGGCGTTCACGTCGATCACGTAGGCGCGGTTGTTCGCGTTCTGCCCTTCGTAGGCCGGCGCGCCGCCGACCTTCAGGATCTTGCCGATGTCGTACATCACCGCGTTGCCGCTCTGGCTGTATGCATCGTCGCCGCGCGTGCCGGCGGGCGTGATGCTTCCGCTGCCCTGGGTGTCGATCCAGTTCATGTTCGCGGCCGGCCCGGCGTGCAGCACCTTGCCGTTCGGCGCCGGGAACAGCCACATGTGGTTGTCGGCGCGAAACGCGAAATCGGGGTCGTTGCCGAGCGCCGCGTCGACCGGCACGCCGGTTAATCGGGCCCAGCCGCCGGCGGCCGTCCAGCGCTCGCCGTGCTTGTTGCCGCGCCCGCCGCTCCACGAGCCGCCGAGCGTGAAGACCGAGCCGTCGGCGAGGATGGTGTTGGCGTTGTAGCCGCGCGCGATCGTCATCGTCGCGCCGGTGCTCCAGGCATTGGCGACCGGGTCGTAGACCGTCGTCTTGGCGCTGTCCTTGCCGCCGTTGACGAGGATGCGGCCGTCCGGCAGGTTGGTCGTGCCGGTGCAGAACATGTCGTGGCCGGTCTGCGTGACCAGCGTCTCGCTCGCGGTCTGCGTGGCCGGATCGAACAGCGTCGTGTAGGTCTGGCCGCTCGGCGCGCCGTCGGTGAAGCGGTCGGACGAGGCCCACAGCACCACCTTGCCGTTCGGCAGCAGCGCGGCCGACGGCGTCACCATCGACAGCGGGATCAGCGGGGTCCACTGGCCGGCGCCGGGTGCGGCCACGGCGGCGGTGCGCTCGGTAGGTGGTGCGGCGGCATCGGCTGTGGGCGCTGTGTCGTTGCCGCCGCCACCGCCGCACGCGGCCAGCAGCAGAGCACCAGCCAGCACGGCGCCACGCGGCACCGGGACGCGGAAGGATCGGGTCATGCTTGTCTCCTGCCTGGTGCATGCGGCGGCCCGGGGGCTCGCGCTGCGCCATGTCGTTGATCGGGGGAAGGCCTGCTGTGAACGTATGTTCTATTTTTTAATCAACTAGAACATTCGCTCTTTTTACAGGTGTGCCGACGCGCTGTCAACACGGGGCGGGTATTCAGATCGAGAGGATCAGGCCCTAGATGGGCACCACGCGGTACCGTCGCATGATCGACTGAGCCTCTGTGGACGTCATGGGGTCGACACTTCGTGCGTTCGAAACGGTCAAGCCTTTGGCAGAGATGGCACGCTCGAACAGTGCCACGCAGAACTGGCCTGATTTGAAGCGCGACCGATACCGAAGGCCATCGACTTGGGGGTTGGCATGCGCATGCAACAGCGCCGACCACTCCCATGTCCGCAGATAGGAGTCTTCCATGACGTTCGATGCGCAATCACCCAGATCGATGAGGGGCTCATCGGCAAACTGGGCCAGCACGAGCGGATCCCTGGAAGAAATCTCACAGGCCCATCGGGCGGTCATCTTCGCCTGGGGAATCTGGATGTCCGTTCCTGCGGGGCGAACCATGTTCTGGCGCACGACCGTCTCCATCCAGCACGTCGGCAGGTCGTAGCCGAGATAGAGAACACCGAACTGATCGGAAGGCGGCAGCGCAGCAGGACAGTCATAGCGATTGCCCCCTGCCACGCTCGGTTTCATCGGGTTCTGGCCCAACCAATAGACCCGATGGAAAGTCTCCCTGGTGGCCGTCTCAACGGCAAGAACGAAGGTCGGGTCAAGCACCGGGAACGGACCGCTCATGTCTCCTGACCTTCGGTGAGTTCTCTTTCCAACGCTCGCCTGACGGGCTCCAACAAGGAAGAACCCGCGGACAGCTTCAGATGTGCGATCAATTCATCCTTGGCAAGAACTTCGGCCCGAGGCAGGTTTTCGTTGGACAGCAGGCACTCGAAAGGCCGAAGTCCATTCAGGCTGCCGTTTGGCGTGGACATGAAGTGGTAGATGCGCCATTCGTCCGCGGACCGGGCCCGAGCGAGAAGCGCAGCCGTTGTCGCACCCGTGATCTTGGGGTCGAGTGCCCACGCGGGGATGCGATGCTCTCCCTCACCGGGCGTCCGCAAGGCAAATAGCTTCTGCTCCTTGACGCGCTTGCGCACAGCGTGCTCTCCAATGCCCAGAAGATCGCTGGCTTGCGAAGTCGACTTGAACTCCTTTGACTTCAGCAGCGCCGTCTTGCTCTTCAGCCCTCGTTCCAGAAGCTGTTGCCAGCCTTCAACGACGGGCACGTC
This sequence comes from Rhizobacter sp. P3_B12, assembly GCF_056402895.1. Taxonomy (NCBI): domain Bacteria; kingdom Pseudomonadati; phylum Pseudomonadota; class Betaproteobacteria; order Burkholderiales; family Sphaerotilaceae; genus Rhizobacter; species Rhizobacter sp. P3_B12. The sequence goes on from NZ_JBFUGN010000107.1 coordinate 4,310, forward strand.
TCGGATTCCCGCATCTGCCTTGTCGGCCAGCGTTTCGGCGACCTGCCGGATGAACTGCCTCGCGGACAGTTCTCCAACATGTTGCTGCTGGACCTCCTTCAGAGACTCGAGGGTCTTTTCAAACACGGAGCGCGCAAGACCTGGGCTCAGTGGGTGGATCGAGAGATCCTTGTGCGGCGGGTCGGCGTCCAGGTGCTCGGCGCCTGGGGCATTCGCGAGCTCAGCATCCAGGATGCTCCAGGTCGCCAGATCAATGACCAGCGGCACGGAGACGCTTCCAGCCCCGCTCTTCTCGTTGCTGGAGGACTTGGCAGTTTTCGCTTGCTTGCGGGATGAAATGGGAGCCATGGCAACTTTGCGGGCTGGGAGGATTCGCAGTCTCGTCAGTCTCTCAGGTTACGCCAGTTACGTCCATTGCAATCCCCCACCGACCGACTCAATCGGGCGCGACAGGCGGTACCGTCAGCGCTGCGCGGTGGCGTTGCAGCACCCACGCGACGACCAGCACCAGCCCCCACGCCGCCACGTAAGACAGACCGGCCCCGAGCGTCGGCAAGGCCAGCGCAAGCACCATGAAGAACGCGCCGAAGCCGACCATGCCGCGCACGAAGCCGGCCAGCAGCTCGATGGTGGCGTCGGCACCATGGCGCACCCGCGTGAAGCACGGCAGCACGTTGCCGGTGATCGGCAACGCGAGCAGCAGCCCGCTGAGCGCGGCCGGGAACACCGACGCGCCACCCATGATCGCGGCGGCCAGCGCGGCGGCGGCTGCGACGCGCAGCACCAGTTCGACCGGCGGGATGTGCAGCACCGTGCGCTCGCGGCGGTGCGCCGGCATCGATCGCATCCCGGCCCACGGCGCGAGCGCCGCCAGCCCGCAGGCTGCGGCAAACGGCAGCTCGATCCACACGAGCAACCCGCCGACCGCGAGGAACACCGCATTCGCCGCGAGCAGCGACACCCACCACGGCCAGCGCCGCACCGCGTGCGCGAACGCCACCATGTGCGACACCATCGCCGGGTACGCGACGATCGTCGCCACCGCGATCGCATGCGCCTGCGACAGCGGCGCCTGCAGCAGCACGAAGCCCATGATCGGCCCGGCGATCATCGGCAGGCCCGACAAGGTGCCCGCGACGCCATGGCCGAAACGCTTCGCGGCGAAGCTGGCCGTGAGCACGACCGCGCACACCAGCGCGAGCTTCAGCAGGAACATCGGTGGCACCGGCGGGGGAAAGAAAAAAATATGGGCCCGCCGGCAAAGGGAGGATTGCGGCAGCGGGCCCGAAGGTCCGGCTGGAGGGAGGTATGGGCCGGACAGCCCGGCATGAGGGAGGGACGGGCCGGGCGGTTCGAAGTGTAGGGAGCGTTGATGCCTTTCCCCACACCGGCGCGCCGGTCCATTTGTACCGACATCGTTTGCCTCACACCGCGCCGTAGCCCCCGCCGCCCGGCGTCTCGATCACGAACACGTCGCCCGGCCCCATCGGCACCGAACCGATGTGGTCCAGCATCTCGACCTGCCCGCCGGCCCGCTCGACCCGGTTGATGCCCGGCCGGCCGGCCGATCCGCCGGCCATGCCGAACGCGCCGGCGTGGCGCCCGTTCGACAGGATCGAGGCCGTCATCGGCTCGAGGAAGCGCACGCGCCGCACGCCACCGTCGCCGCCGCGATGCCGGCCGGCGCCGCCCGAGCCGGGGCGGATCTCGTAGCTGTCCAGCCGCACCGGGAAGCGGAACTCGAGCACCTCCGGGTCGGTGAGCCGCGAGTTCGTCATGTGCGTCTGCACGACCGAGGTGCCGTCGAAATCCGGCCCGGCGCCCGAGCCGCCGGAGATCGTCTCGTAGTACTGGTAGGTCGCGTTGCCGAAGGTGAAGTTGTTCATGGTGCACTGCCCGGCCGCCATCACGCCGAGCGCGCCGTACAGCGCGTTGGTGATGCAGGTCGAGGTCTCGACGTTGCCAGCCACCACCGAGGCCGGCGGGTTCGGGTTCAGCATCGAGCCTTCGGGGATGATCACCTGCAGCGGCTTCAGGCAGCCGGCGTTCAGCGGGATGTCGTCGTTGACCAGCGTGCGGAACACGTACAGCACCGCCGCCATGCAGACCGCGCGCGGCGCGTTGAAGTTGTTCGTCAGCTGGGCCGAGGTGCCGGTGAAGTCGATCACCGCGCTGCGCTCCTGCTCGTTCACCCGGATGGCCACGCTGATGCGCGCGCCGTTGTCCAGCGGCAGCGTGAAGCTGCCGTCCTTCAGGCGCGTGATCACGCGGCGCACCGATTCCTCGGCGTTGTCCTGCACGTGGCGCATGTAGGCCTGCACCACCTCGAGCCCGAACTGCTGCACCATCTTGCGCAGCTCCTGCACGCCCTTCTCGTTGGCCGCGATCTGGGCCTTCAGGTCGGCGAGGTTCTGCTGCGGGTTGCGCGACGGGTGGGGGCCGCTCTTCAGCAGCGCCAGCATCTCGGCCTCGCGCAGCACGCCGGCCTCGACCAGCTTGACGTTGTCGATCTGCACGCCCTCTTCTTCGATGCGCGTCGAGAACGGCGGCATCGAGCCCGGCGTGATGCCGCCGATGTCGGCATGGTGGCCGCGCGAGCCGACGTAGAACAGCGGGGCCTCGTTCTCGCCATCCCCTTGGTAGACGGGGGTCACGACCGTCACGTCGGGCAGGTGCGTGCCGCCGTGGTACGGGTCGTTCAGCGCGTACACGTCACCCGGCTTCATGCGCCCGGCATTGCCCTGGATGACTGTCTTGATCGACTCGCTCATCGAACCCAGGTGCACCGGCATGTGCGGCGCGTTGGCGATCAGGTTGCCTTCGGCATCGAACAGCGCACAGCTGAAGTCGAGCCGCTCCTTGATGTTCACCGAGTACGCGGTGTTCTGCAGCTGCAGCCCCATCTGCTCGGCGATGTTCATGAACAGGTTGTTGAACACCTCCAGCATCACCGGGTCGACCGTGGTGCCGATCGCGCGGCGCAGCTCGCGCGGCTGCACGCGGTCGAGCAGCAGGTGGTCGTACGCGGTGACGCGGGCGCGCCAGCCGGGTTCGACGACGGTGGTCGCGGTCTTCTCGGCAATGATGGCCGGGCCGTCGATGGTGTGGCCGGGCAGCGCGTCCTCGCGCACCACCAGCGCCGCATCCCACCAGCGGCCGCCGCTGAACAGCTGCACCGTCTCGCGCACCGGCGCGGCGCCGCTGGCGGCCAGCGCATGGCGCGGCTCGACCGGCGCATCGCCTGCACCGACCGCCTCCACCGACACCGCCTCGATCACCAGCCGGCGCTCGCTCATCAGGAACGCGAAGCGCTGGCGGTACGCGGCCTCGAACGCGGCCTGGATGGCCTCGGGCGTGCCGAACGGCACCACCAGCGCCGAGTCGGTGCCCTCGTAGCGCACGTGCACGCGGCGCAGCACCGTCACCGCGGCACTGCTGGTGCCCTGGCGCTTCAGCTCGCCCTCGGTCTCGGCGGCCAGCGTGGCCAGCAGTTCGGTGACAGCCGGCATCGCACCGGCCAGCGGCAGCTCGACCGCGCGCTCGCGCAGCACCGCCTGGTCGGCCAGCCCCATGCCGTAGGCCGACAGCACGCCGGCCAGCGGGTGCGCGAACACCCGGTTCATGCCGAGCGCATCGGCCACGCGGCAGGCGTGCTGGCCGCCGGCGCCGCCGAAGCACTGCAGCGCGTAGCGCGTCACGTCGTAGCCGCGCGCCACCGAGATCTTCTTGATCGCATTGCCCATCGCGCCCACCGCGATGTCGATGAAGCCCTCGGCCACCGCCTCCGGCGAGCGCTTGACGCCGGTCGCGCGTTCGATCGCGGCGGCCATCTCGGTGAATTGGCGCACCACCACCTCGCGGTCGAGCGACTGGTCGGCGTTCGGGCCGAACACCTTCGGGAAATGCGCCGGCTGGATCTTGCCGAGCATCACGTTCGCATCGGTCACCGCGAGCGGGCCGCCGCGGCGGTAGCAGGCCGGACCCGGGTTGGCGCCGGCACTCTCCGGCCCGGCGCGGAAGCGCGCACCGTCGAAGCTCAGGATCGAGCCGCCGCCGGCCRCCACCGTGTGGATGCTCATCATCGGCGCGCGCATGCGCACGCCGGCCACCTGCGTCTCGAACGCACGCTCGAACTCGCCGGCGAAGTGGCTCACGTCGGTGGAGGTGCCGCCCATGTCGAAGCCGATCACCTTGACCTCGGCGGTCGCGGTGGCGGTCTTCGCGTCATCGCCCAGGCCGAGCGGCGACAGCCCGAGCTGCGCGGTGCGCACCATGCCGACGATGCCGCCGGCCGGGCCGGACAGGATCGCGTCCTTGCCCTGGAAGGCATGCGCATCGGTCAGCCCGCCCGACGACTGCATGAAGAACAGCTTCACGCCCGGCATCTCGCTCGCGACCTGCTCCACGTAGCGGCGCAGGATCGGCGACAGGTAGGCGTCGACCACCGTCGTGTCGCCGCGGCCCACCAGCTTCATCAGCGGGCTCACCTCGTGCGAGACGCTGATCTGCGGAAAGCCGATGCGCTGCGCGATCGCCTTGGCAGCGAGCTCATGCGCGGTGAAGCGGTAGCCGTGCATGAAGACGATCGCGACACTGCGCAGCCCGGCGTCGTAGGCGGTTTGCAGGTCGGCCTGCAGCTGCGCCTCGTCGAGCGCCTCGATCACGTCGCCCTTCGCGCCGACGCGCTCGCGCGCCTCGATCACGCGGCTGTACAGCAGCTCGGGCAGCTGGATGTGGMAGTCGAAGATGCGTGGGCGATCCTGATACGCGATGCGCAGCGCATCGCGAAAGCCCCTTGTCGTGACGAGCAGCGTCGGCTCGCCCTTGCGCTCGAGCAGCGCGTTGGTGGCCACCGTGGTGCCCATCTTCACGCACTCGACGCGCTCGGCCGGGAAGGCCTCGCCGGGCTTCAGGCCCAGCAGGTGGCGAATGCCGGCGACCGCCGCATCGCGGTACTGCTCGGGGTTCTCGCTGAGCAGCTTGTGGGTGACCAGCGTGCCGTCGGGCCGCCTGGCGACCACGTCGGTGAACGTGCCGCCGCGATCGATCCAGAACTGCCAGCGGTCGGTGCCTTGAACTTGAGCTTGCATGGATTTCTTTCCTGGGCCTCACAACCCGAAGTATCACAACCCGAGATAGGCCTTCTTGACGTCGTCGTTGGCCGCCAGCTCGGCGCCGCTGCCCTGCATCACGATGCGCCCGGTCTGGATCACGTAGCCATGGTGCGCGATCGACAAGGCCTTGTGGAGATTCTGCTCGACCAGCAGGATCGTCACGCCGGTCGCGTTGACGCGCTGGATCACCTCCAGCACCTTGGCGACGAACTTCGGCGCGATGCCCCACGACGGTTCGTCCAGCATCAGCAGCTTCGGCCTGGCCATCAGGCCGCGCGCGATCGCGAGCATCTGCTGCTCGCCGCCGCTCATCGTGCCGGCGAGCTGGGTCTCGCGCTCCTTCAGGATCGGGAACAGCGTGAACATCTCGTCGATGCCGGCCGCCACCTCGTGCGCATCGGTGCGGGTGAAGGCGCCGAGCTCCAGGTTGCGCCGCACCGTCAGGCGCGGGAACAGCCGGCGGCCTTCGGGCACCAGCGACAGCCCGAGCGGCACCCGCTGGTGCGCCGGCAGCTCGTGGACCGGCCGGCCATCGAAGCGCACGCTGCCGGCATCGAGCCTGTTCAGCCCGGCGATCGCGCGCAGCGTGGTCGACTTGCCGTTGCCGTTGCCACCGACCAGCGCGACGATCTGGCCCTGCGGCACCTCGAGGCTGACGTCGGACAAGGCCAGCACGCCGCCGTAGCTGACGCGCAAGTTGGAAACCTGCAGCATCACTCGTCTCCCAGGTAGGCGTGGATCACGTGCGGATCGCGCGAGACCTCGGCCGGCGTGCCGTCGGCGATCTTCACGCCGCGGTCGAGCACGACGATCCTGTCGGCGATCGGCATGATGCCTTCGAGCACATGTTCGACGATCAGGCAGGCGATGCCGCGCGCGCGGATGTTCAGCACCACCTTCACCATCTCGCGCACTTCCGACGGGTTCAGGCCGGCCATCACCTCGTCCATCAGCAGCAGCTTCGGCGCGATGGCGAGCGCGCGGGCGACCGCCAGCCGGCGCTGCTCGCTGATCGTCATGCTGCCGGCGGGCTTGTCGGCGAATTGATCGAGGCCCACGAAGGCCAGCCACTGCTGTGCCTCGTCGCGGGCGGCCGAGACACGGCGGTTGCGCATCAGCGCGCCGGTCATCACGTTCTCGCGCGCCGTCATGCTGGTGAAGGTGCGCGCGACCTGGAAGGTGCGGCCCACGCCGGCGCGGGCGCAGGCCTCGGGCGGCAGGCCGGAGATGACTTGGCCGTCGAGCCGGATCTCGCCGGCGCTCGGTTCGTAGAAGCCGGCGACGCAGTTGAATGCCGTCGTCTTGCCGGCGCCGTTCGGGCCGATCAGCCCGACGATCTGGCCGGCGTCGACGCTGAACGAGACATCCTGGTTGGCCATCAGGCCGCCGAAGCGCTTCGAGACGCCTTGAAGTTCAAGCAGGCTCACAGTGCCACCTCCACCTTGGCCGCTTCGACCGCGCGGGCGCGGCGCCGCTGCTGCCATTCGCGGAACCAGCCGATCAACCCGCTCGGGTAGAACACCGCGATGCCGACGATCAGCGCCGCGTAGATGATGGTGTCGGTACCGCGGCCGGTGCCGCCGAAGCTGGCGCGCGTCAGCTCCTCGATCGTCGTCAGCACCACCGAGCCGACCACCGGCCCGAAC
>NZ_JBFUGN010000108.1:0-11064 GCF_056402895.1 Rhizobacter sp. P3_B12
GCGGCGGGCTCGTCCGGTGCCGCGGCGCGCGACGAGTTCCGCACGATGGTCAAGCGGCTGCATGCGGCCGGCATCGAGGTGATCCTCGACGTGGTCTACAACCACAGCGCCGAGACCGACGAGCTCGGGCCGACGATCCACTTCCGCGGCCTCGACAACCCGGCCTGGTACCGGCTGCGGCCCGACAACCCTGCGCTCTATGTCAACGACACCGGCACCGGCAACACGCTGAACCTCGGCCACCCGCGGGTGCTGCAGCTGGTGATGGATTCGCTGCGCTTCTGGGTGAGCGAGATGCACGTCGACGGCTTCCGCTTCGACCTGGCACCGGTGCTCGGCCGCACGGGCGGCGCGGCGGCCGGCGGCTTCGACACCGGTGCCGCGTTCTTCCACGCGATCGCGCAGGACCCGCTGCTGTCCACCGTGAAGCTGATTGCCGAGCCGTGGGACATCGGCTTCGGCGGCTATCAGCTCGGCCAGTTCCCGCCCGGCTGGGCCGAGTGGAACGACCGCTTCCGCGACACCGTGCGCAGCTTCTGGCTGCGCGACGCGACGACGCGCGGCGAGCTGGCGCAGCGGCTGTGCGCATCGTCCGACGTGTTCCAGGCGCGCGGGCGCATGCCGGCCGAGTCGGTGAACTTCATCGTCGCGCACGACGGCTTCACGCTGGCCGACCTGGTCAGCCACGACCGCAAGCACAACGAGGCCAACGGCGAAGGCAACCGCGACGGGCACGACCACAACCACAGCTGGAACGCCGGCGTCGAGGGCCCGAGCGACGACCCGGTGGTGCGGGCCCTGCGCGGCCGGCTGCAGCGCGCGCTGCTGGCCACGCTGCTGCTCTCGCAGGGCACGCCGATGCTGTGCGCCGGCGACGAGCTGGGGCATTCGCAGGGCGGCAACAACAACGCCTACTGCCAGGACAACGCGACCAGCTGGATCGACTGGTCGCGGGTCGACGACGCGCTGGTCGCTTTCACCGCGCAGGTGCTGGCGCTGCGCCGCACGCACCGGCCGCTGGCCGACCGCTGGTACACGGGCGCCGCCGATGAACAGGGCCGCGTCGACCTGGGCTGGCTGCAGGCCGACGGCACACCGCTCGCGGGCGAGGACTGGGGCGATCCGGCGCAGCGGGTACTCGGTGCTCGCATCGGCGCGCCCGGATCCGGCAAACCCCTGCTGCTGTTGATGAACGCCAGTGACACCGACGCTCCGTTCGCGCTGCCGCCCGGCCGATGGCGGGTGCTGCTCGACACGGCAGCCATGTCGTCGCAGCAGCCGATGGTGCAAACTCCGTTGGCGCTGGCGGCACACAGCCTCGTGCTGCTGGTGATGGAGGCTGAGTGAGAGACCGACGAAGATCCGTTCGCCCTGAGCCTGTCGAAGGGCCTGCGCGCATCGAACCAGGGCTTCGACAAGCTCAGCCCGAACGGCGTTTCTTTGCCTCCGTGACCCAGGGACAGCCACCATGAGATTCCCCCGCGCCAGCGGTGTGCTGCTGCACCCCACCTCGCTGCCCGGCCCGCACGGCAGCGGCGATTTCGGGCCGGCCGCGTACCACTTCGTCGACTGGCTCGCGACGGCGCGGCAGCGGCTGTGGCAGATGCTGCCGCTCGGCGGCATCGGGCCCGGCAACTCGCCGTACATGAGCAGCTCGGCCTTCGCCGGCAACGTGCTGCTGATCGACCTGGCCGAGCTCGGCCAGCACGGCTGGCTGACCGCCGACGAGCTGCTGCCGCCCGACGGCATCGAGGCGCACCGGCTGAACTTCGCGGCCGTCTGGCCGTACCGCATGGACCGGCTGGCGCGCGCCGCACGGCGCTTCGCGGCCACCGTCACGCCGCAGCAGGCGCACGAGCTGCAGGCCTTCTGCACCGAACACGCGAGCTGGATCGACGACTACGCGCTCTTCATGGCGCTGGCCGACCACCACGACTGGGCGCCGTGGTGCGACTGGGGCGCCGGCCTCGCCCGGCGCGAGCCGGCGGCGCTGGCGGCAGCACGCCTGCAGCATGCCGAACGCATCGCGTTCTGGAAGTTCTGCCAGTGGCAGTTCTTCGTGCAATGGGAGCGCCTGAAAGACCACGCGACCAGCCGCGGCGTGCAGGTGATCGGCGATGCGCCGATCTTCATCGCCTACCAGAGCGCCGAGGTGTGGGCGCGGCAGGACCTGTTCGAACTCGATGCGAAGGGGCAGCCGACCGTGGTGGCCGGCGTGCCGCCGGACTTCTTCAGCGAGACCGGCCAGCGCTGGGGCAACCCGCTGTACCGCTGGAGCGCGCATGCGGCCGAGGGCTATGCGTGGTGGGTGGAGCGCATCCGCCGCACCTTCGAGCTGGTCGACATCGTGCGCATCGACCACTTCCGCGGCTTCGCGAGCTACTGGGAGATCCCGGCCAGCGAGGAGACAGCGATCCTCGGCCACTGGCGGCCGGGGCCCGGCGAGGCCTTGTTCGAGGCCATCGCCGAGGCACTGGGCACGCTGCCGATCATCGCCGAAGACCTGGGCGTCGTGACGCCGGACGTCGAGGCATTGCGCCGCAAGTTCTCGCTGCCCGGCATGCGCATCCTGCACTTCGCGTTCGGCGGCGACAGCGCCAACCCGTTCCTGCCGCACAACCACGAGGCCGACACCGTCGTCTACAGCGGCACGCACGACAACGACACCAGCCTCGGCTGGTGGGCCACCGCCACCGAGGCGCAGCGGCGCCATGCCTCGACCTACCTGCCGACCGACGGCGCCGACATCGCCTGGGACCTGATCCGCACCGCCTGCGCCTCGGTGGCCGACACCGCCGTGCACCCGATGCAGGACGTGCTGCGGCTGCCAGGCGCCGACCGCATGAACTTCCCCGGCAAGCCCTCGGGCTACTGGGAATGGCGCTTCAGCTGGGACCAGGTGAAGCCGGTCCATGCGCACGAGCTGGCGCTGTTGACGCGGCTGTATGGGCGGGATGGGGTTGTGGTGGCGTGATGGCGTGATGGCGTTCGCCATCTACAGGCAACGCGTACGAGATCACCCTCTTCAACTCCGCGGCATCACGATATCCGCGAGCGGGCACTTCGACGCAAGAACAGCCACGGACAATCGATCGCGAACTGGCGCAACGTCTCTTGTGCGGACCCTCGAGTTCCGCCTCGATGAAGCTGCAGAGCCACGCTCGATCGGCATCGGAGGACTGTTCCAGCAGATCTTGGTCTGTCTTGCTTGCCAGCAGTCTGAACTGCTCGATTGAATTCCGAGAGCTGTCTTGATCACTCATTTGCATGTCGATCCAGGCAAGCCCCAGCAAACGGCCTCTTGGTAGTCGCGAAGTTGGCGACTACGGCCATCGCGCTGCGCTTCACGGTATCAGTCAGAGGGAGGTCTCCTTCGGGTGCCGTCGATTCAGCTCTTCGGCGAACGCATCAACACAAGACGAGCAAATGACCGCCGACTGCCCGGTGAACATCACCTCGACTTCATATGAGAGCTGACCGCAAAAGCTGCAGACATCCTCCGGATACGCTTCTGCCAACCAGCGTTTGGCTGCCTTCGCTGTCGCGTTGACAGTCACCCACTTGTCGGCGATCCCGGCGTAGTGACGCTCAACGCTCGATTTTGCGAGCCGAAGAGACTTTGCTCCGGCCATGCCGAGAATCTGCCAGCGTTTGTCGCAGAAGAGAATCAAATGGTCTTCCAACCCCACCTGCAAGCTCCTGCAAATGGCAATTCTTGGCACGCGGCCGAGAAGCTTGTCTCCGACAAACAAGCGTTGACTTCCCGTGAAGCGGATTGTCTTGTCGACAATCGCATACGCAACGACGCGACTGCTGCCAATTGCTGGCGGCGGTGCGTCCACAGGCTGATGATTTGCAACTTGTTTTCGCATATTTGATTCACTTGCAGTCATCATCGCAATTGCAGTTCACGATCCGCTCTTCTTCCTTGATGTAGCCGCCCGCCCCTGTGGATCACTCGCGACAGACGTCATCGAATTCTCGCCAATAGTCCGTTCACGTCGCGAAGCAAATGATCGTAGACCAACCGCTTTCTCGACGCGGCGGCTTGTCGGACACGAGACAAGAGCGTTCTGAGCACAAGCCGAGCACGATCCGGCTTGGCGATTCGAAGGCAATACTGAGCGAAAAATATGTCGACTGTCCCCCGTCGGTCGAGGCTTGCAAAGCCCAGGCGGTAGTTCAGCTGATAGACATTCTCCACAAGCTCTTCAGGTTCATTTTTCAGCGCGAGCAGATCAAGCTTGCACTCTGCAATTTGACGCTGCACCTCCAGCGAGAGCCTCTTCGAACCCCTCACTTTCGATAGGAATTCCTGCTCTATTGAATCAAGATCCGCCACGATTCTTGATGCGGTCAGTTCTTCATATTTTCGAATGACAGTTGACTTCTCCCTGGCCAATTGACCATATAGAACTCGGTCTGCTTTCACACTCTCTCCTAAAATTTGCAGCTGACCCAGCCGCCGTTCTTTGATGGGGCCGTACTCGGCCAGCTTTGATCGGGGGAGCGCATGCATTTCTCGCGGCAAGACTCGCACCTGGATGACCCTTCCAAGGGGCCGTACTTGTCCTGCAGCTTGGAGTCCAAGCACTCTTTCCAATTCTCCTGGCAGCTATTCACTGCACGGGTGCACTCAGGCGCGTTCGCTGCGGCGGCCGGCGGCAATGCTGCCAAGGGACCACCATCCGGCTTCGGCGCCGTGGAGGAAGAGCCCGTCGGTTCACTGGACGTAGGCCATGATGTTGGAGCCGCCGGCGACGAGTTGTTGCCGTTCAAAAGCCCTGCGCCCACACCCAACAATAGGAGTGCAAGTCCGTCGCCTCCCCCCATTCGCCCTCCTCCTCCGTCCGCGCCCATGACATTTCCCGGCTTCCACCCCAGTGGATCGGAAAATGAAAGCGGATTGCCATCCACGTAGGAGTAGGTCGATGGAGCGCCCCCAGCCAATCCGATCGGATCTGATTGAGGATAGCTCCCCTTCGAGGGATCGTAGGTCCGCATCCGCATACTGCCCCGGGAATCGCAGTGGTTGGGTGAAGGCGCCGAGCCCGCTCGGATTCACTTCCGGTGCGGTCGTACCGAACGGCTCGGCGAGCCAACGCCAGCGAGTCGCGTTGTTCGTATCGACGACGAGCCGCGGTGTGTTCAGGTGATCGGCATGGATGTAGAAGACCAGCGGCGCACCGTTCGGGTTCGTTGGATCCGGCATGAACATCGCGACCGGAATGTCGCCGAGCCAGATGTATTCGCGCAGCGCCTGTCCCGCCTGGTCGTACTCGCCGAGCAGTTCGCCGCTGAGTCCGTACACGAAGATCACCGTGCTGCCCGGCCCGGCACTCGTCACCTTGCGGATGCGCCGCTTGTCGGCGTCGTAGGTGTAGGTGACGGTGATGCCAGCCTTCGTGATGCTTGCGAGTGATCCGCTCAGGCCGTAGGTCGCGGCGTAGTTCGGGCTGTCGGTGGTCGTGTTCCCGGCGTTGTCGTAGCCGAAGCTTCTCGCCGGGTTCGTGATGTTCGTGAGCCGGTTGCTGGTTGCCTCGGTGTTGTAGACGCTCGGGCTGCCGTTCAGGCTCACGCCGGTGCGGTTGCCGTTCGGGTCATACGTGATCGCCCAGTTGCTCGCGACCGTCGTCACCTGCGTGATTCGATCGTTCTCGTCATAGCCGAAGCTCTGGTCCAGCGACGGCTGCGGGATGCCGTCGTTGGCGCTCAGGTGCGTGAAGCTGATGATGCGATCGGCCGCGTCGTAGGTCACRTCKCGGAAGACGTTGCCCAGCCGGTAGCGCGTGACGCGTCCGCTGAGGTCGTAGAAGCGCTCGTGCGGCGTCGTCCCGCTGGCCATGTTCCAGTTCCAGCTCGTCACCGGACCGAACGGTTCCCACTTGATRTCGCTGAGCAGCGGCGTGGGCGTGCCGTTCGCGTCCTGGGCCATACCGATCGCGGTCACGTTGCGGCTCGTGTAGCTGCGYRCGACGGTGCGGCCCGACGGRTAGGTGATGYTGGTCAGGCGGCCCAGCGTGTAGCCGTAGCGTGTGGTGCTGACGATGGCGGTGCTGTTGGCKYCYGTGGCMGGGCTSACSGAYTGMACCGCYTCGRKSACCCGYCCCCKCKGGTCGTACTTGAATCGCGACCARCCRTTSGGRTGRTCGGTGCGRCTGAGCCGGYYGRCGCTGTAKSYGTAGTCCGGCCCCTTCAGGYYRTAGGYCCAGCTSACCGTCWRGCTGGGCTGSCCGCTCTGGYTGTAGACCAGCTGCGTCAGCCGGTCSAYCSSGTCGTAGGWGTACSTCTCCAGCACGCCGCGGCTGTCCGTGCGGGTCGTCAGGTTGCCGATCTCGTTGTACGTCTGGTTCGCCGTGCCGGTGTCCGGACTGATCAGCTGGAKCGCGTTGCCGAAGCCGTCGCGCGGGTACTGCGTAACAAGGTTCCTCGGGTCGGTGACCTTGGTGGTTCGATCTCCGCCGTCGTACTCGAAGCTCGTCTTGCCACTCTTCGGGTCGGTGTGGTCCTTCACCCGATACAGCGGGTCGTAGCTGAGCCTGGTCTCCAGGTTCAGCCCGCCCGGATCGCGAATGATCTTGGTGCGGTTGCCCTGGGCATCGTATTCATACGCCGTCACCGGCGTCGGCGAAACGGGCGGTGGGGGAAGCTCTGCGTGGCAAAGCGCGGAATTCAACAGGCAGGTCGCAACAACAATGACCCCTGCGCGGGTCGTCGTCTTCATCGATGGGTTCCGGTAGGCAGTTGATCGACTCGTGTCGTCACACCCTCTGAACCTCTGAGGGGAACTGCCCCGACGCCACGAAGGCCCGGATTAAGCGCGCGTCAACTGCACCGGCGCAAGAGCCTGGCGGCCTCTGCGGTCAGCAGGAAAACATTGTTGACAATCTCCTACCCCGCCAGCAACCCCAGCTTCACGCACAGGTCCCGCGTGATCCCCATGTGCCGGTCCAGCTCGTCGAGCAGCGGCTCGATCGGCGTTTTCGAATCATTCGCGGCGGCCTCCTGCAATCGCGTCGCGGTGTCGGCCACGCTGCGCAGCCCCAGGCTCAGCGCCGCGCCCTTCAGCGCATGCGCCTGGCTGCGGATGCTCTCGCGGTCGCGCCGGCCCTGCGTCTGCCGCAGCGATTGCAGCGTGCCGCTGTGCAGGCTGAAGAAGCGGGCCAGCAGCTCCGCATACTTGGCCGGCGAGAGCGCGACGCTGACGTTGTCGACCGTCGCCTGGTCGAGCGGCGAGGCTGGTGCCGCCGCATCGCTGCCGTCGATCGCCGTGAAGACCGTCGAGGGGTGCTGGCCGTAGCGCCCCAGCACCTCGCGCAGCTGCGGCAGGTGCGCCGGCTTCGTCAGGAAGCCGTTCATGCCGGCCTGGCGGGCACGCTCCTGCGATTCCTGGAACGCGTCGGCCGTCAGCGCGATGATCGGCACCTCCCCCTTCGGCAGCGGCATCGCGCGGATCGCACGCGCTGCCGCGAAGCCGTCCATCAACGGCATGTGCAGGTCCATCAGCACGACGTCGAACTCCTGCGCCTGCACCGCGCGCACCGCCTGCTCGCCGTTCTCGGTGAACACCGCCCGGTGCCCCAGCTTGTCGAGCACCGCTTCCAGGTAGGCGCGGTTCACCGGATGGTCTTCGGCCACCAGCACGCGCATCGGCTGCATCGCCGCCGCGCTGTCTGCGGCGGCGCCCGTCGACGTGCCGCCCGCGGGCTCGATCGCCGGCAGCGGCAGCGTCACGACGAAGCGGCTGCCGACACCCGCCTGGCTGCTGGCCGCGATGTCGCCGCCCATCAGCCGCGCGAGGCTGCGCGAGATCTCCAGCCCGAGGCCGGCGCCGCCATGCCGGCGCGACGTGGTGTCGTCGCCCTGCGAAAAGCGCTGGAACAAGCGAGAGAGCATCGCCGCATCCATGCCGATGCCGGTGTCGACCACGCTGAACAGCAGCGCACCGTCGGCATGCTGCGTCACCGCCAGGCTCACCATGCCGGCRTTCGAGAACTTCAGCGCGTTGCTCAGCAGGTTGAACAGGATCTGCTTCAGCCGCGTCGCGTCGGCGCTGACCCACGGCGGCACGTCGGGCGCGATGCTCACCTGCAGCTGCAGGCCCTTCGCGTGCGCCTGCACGCGCATCAGCGCATCCACCTGGCCGAGCATCGCCACCAGGTCCAGCGGCTGCGGTACCACCTGCAGGTTGCCGGACTCGAGCTTCGAGATGTCGAGGATGTCGTTCAGGATCGCGAGCAGGTGGTTCGCCGAATCCTTCGCGGTGTCCAGGAAGCCGGCCTGCTGGCGCGAGAGCGGCGTGTCCTGCAGCAGCGACATCATCCCCAGCATGCCGTGGAACGGCGTGCGGATCTCGTGGCTCATGTTGGCGAGGAACACGCTCTTCGCACGGCTGGCCGATTCGGCCTCGGTGCGCGCCACCGCCAGGTTGTCGGCCAGCGCCTGCAGGCGTGCGCCGCGTTCGGACAGCCCGCGGAACTGCCGCAGCACGACCAGCGCGAAGGCGATCAGCAGCACGCACTGGAACAGCGTCAGCCCGAGGCTCAGCTGCGATTGCGTGCGCACCGCGGCGTTGYGCTGCGACACCCGCTCGTACAGCAGGTGCGAGGCGCCGAGCGACAGGTCGTGCAGCGGCACGCTCAGCCCATCCAGCCGCACCAGCAGCTGGCGCAGCGCGGCCACGTCGAGCGCGGCCACCGGCTTCTCGCCGAGGTAGCGGTCGGCCTCGGCGACGAAGGCGCGCACCTGCAGCATCGCCTGCGTGTAGATGCCGTGGTCCGGCATGATGCGCGCCGCGCGTTCATGGTCGACCAGGCTGATGCGGCTCACGAAGATGTCGTAGCGGTTCTGCAAGGCCTCCGATGCCGCGGCGCGCGATTGCTCGAGCGAGAGGTCGGCCAGCGCGATGTGCATCTGGTTGCGCAGCCGCAGGTGCTCGGTCTCCAGCTGGAAGAAGCTCCAGCCGAGCGCGTCGTTCTGGTAGTGCACGCTGCTGTCGAGCAGGTCGTACTGGCGCCACTGCACGTACACCGCGGCCAGCAGCGCGAGCACCAGCGTGGTGGCCAGCATCGCGAGCCAGGCGCGGCGGGGCGCGGTCACCGGCAAGGGGTCTGGAACGGCCGCCCCGGTCATCGGATCTCGAGCAGGCGCAATTGCCAGACCGCCCGGCCGTAGTGCACCGCGGTGCGCAGCTCGGGCTGGTCGTCGAACGGATAGATGATGACCAGCGGCCCCTTGTCGCGCACCGGCATCGGCTTGTCGTCGAGCAGCCAGGCCACCATCACGTCGCTGGCGGCGGCATCCTCRATCGGGATGTCGACCTTGTAGTCGTTCAGCGCGACCGCCCGCACCACCTGGCCCTGCGCGCCGGCAGCGGCCAGCAGATCGCGCAGCCGCACGCCGGTGAACTTGCGCGGCTTCGAATACCACGGGGTGCGCGTCGAGAAGGTCTGCTGCGGCAGCTTCTGCAGCGCCGCCAGGTCGAACGACAGGCCCTCAGGCCCGTTGCGCTGCTGGATGCTGCCGGCGATGGTCAGCAGCGGCCTGCCCTCGGGCGGCGCGTCGGCCGCAGGCGCGGCACCCGCCGTCCACAGGCCGGCCACGGCCAACAGCGCGCAGGCCCAGCGTTTCCCTCCATGTCCCGATCGTCCCATCTGGCGGATTTTGCATTGGTTTCACATCGCGACGCAGCGTGACGCCACGGCATACTTCAAGCAGATGACATCGACATCCGTGACACGCCTGTTGTTCATGCTCGTGGCCGGCACGCTGGGCCTGTGGCTGGCGAGGCGGGCCTGGGTGGCCTGGCGCGAGCGCTCGGGCCTGCGCGTGATCCGCGAACAGGCCTTCCCGGCCTTCCTGCGCGGCAAGATGCACCGCCTCTACCCGGCGCTGGACGAGCAGGCGCTGGGCGACGTGGAGCGCGGGCTGCGCCAGTTCTTCGTCGCGTGCGCACGTTCGCGCGGCGGCTTCGTCGCGATGCCCTCGCGCATCGTCGATGCGCTGTGGCACGAGTTCATCCTGCACACCCGAAGCTACGACGCGTTCTGCCGGCGCGCCTTCGGCCGCATGCTGCACCACACGCCGGCGCAGGCGCTCGGGCCGAGCAGCCCGGACGGCGACCGCAAGGCCGGGCTGCGCCGCGCCTGGCTCTGGAGTTGCAAGGAAGAGGGGATCGACCCGCAGCGCGCCGGCCGTCTGCCGATGCTGTTCGCGTTGGACGCGGCGCTCGCGATCCCCGGTGGCTACCACTACGTGCCCGATTGCAGCCTGCTCGGCGCCGACCGCGGCAACACGCATTGCGCGAGCGACATCAGCGGCTGCGGCGGCTCGTGCGGATCAGGCAGCGATTCGAGCGATGCCTCGGGCGGCAGCAGCGATGGCGGAGGGGACGGYGGTGGCGACGGGGGCGGTGGCTGTGGCGGGGGTGGTGACTGAACTCAGCCGCGCCGCTTCAACCGAAGTGGCAGACGTAGTGCATCGTGTCGGTGACCTCGATGTCGAACGCCGACTGGCCCGGCACCGAGAACGACTGGCCGGCGCCGTACGACTGCCAGGCCTCGCTGCCGCTCAGGCGGATGCGGCAGCCGCCTTCGACGACGTCCATCACCTCCGGCGCGCCGGTCGTGAAACGCAGCGTGGACGGCAGGATCACGCCGACGCTCTTCTTGCTGCCGTCGGGCAGCTCGATGCCGTGCGAGACGCACTTGCCGTCGAAGTAGACGTTCGCGCGGGTGGAGATGGTGGCGGTGATCTTGTCGGCGGGCATGGTCGGCTCGGTGAGGAGGGAGGGGAATCGGCCGAGTGTAAGGGCCGGGTCGCAGCGCTCGTGACGCCCGGTACACTGACCCGATGAGCACACCGACCGGCAGCGCGGGACTTCAGGACGACGGGGACGCGTTGCGTCCCGGCACCCGGCTCGGCGAATTCGAGATCCTGCGCGTGCTCGGTGTCGGCGGCTTCGGCATCGTCTACCTCGCGATGGACCATGCGCTGGAGCGCCAGGTCGCGATCAAGGAGTACATGCCCGCCGCGATGGCGGCGCGCGGCGACGGCGAGCTGGTC